>NZ_JANJFJ010000080.1:0-15231 GCF_024626565.1 Microbacterium sp. zg.Y909 | reverse complement strand
CGTACAGGTGGCGGTCCAGCACGATGAGGCCCTCGTGGTTGAGGTCTGCCACATCATCGGCGGTCGGACTCCACTCCGGAAGGAACCAGCGCGTGGCCATGACGTCGGTCTGCAGCGCGCGCGTCGCCGCGGTGGCAGGGAGGAAGACGACCTCCGCGGCATCCGCATCCTCGGCCTGCGTCATGACGCCGGTGATCGTGAAGGATGCCGCCGGCTCGGTGAGCACCAGTTCGTCACCGATGGCGGCGCCGAGGCGCTCGAGGGCGCCGGGGGACACCATCGCCTCGCGCGCATTCGCGGGGGCACGCCCGTCATGGACGTGGAACCGGCCGGCGAGCACGGGATCCCACGCGTCTCCGATGACGGCGGCGAGCGCACCGGTACCGCCCGCGGTCTCTGCGGTGACGGAGCCGAAGCCGATCTCGATCGCGTCGAGCCCGCGAGGGAGCAGCGGCGCGGCGCTCTCGGGGATCGGCTGCTCCGCGTTCGCCGGGATGCCGGTCATGTCGTCGCGGTCGATCTCCCACCAGGTGGGCCGGTCGAGGTACTGGCGCAGCGATGGGTCGGGGCCGTTGACGACGGCGACCCAGCTGTCGGCCTGGCCGAGCTCGGCGGTGAGCGTTTCTTCGGTCGTCGGTATGTGGCTGGCGGCGAACACGATGCCGCCGGACACGAGCGCCATCGGCAGCGCGATGAGGGTCACCACGAGCAGGCTCGACGCCCAGGCGCGGCGCACCTGCCGCGACGCGAGGCGCAGGTCGGCGCGCAGACGCGCCCACGGGGAGCGGCGGACGGCGGACGGGCGGGCGGAGGGTTCGCCGGGCGGCGGCCCCGCGAGGTCGGGGGCCGGTGCGGTGACGGTCATCGGGCGTCGCTCAGCAGCGAGTCGGCGCCGGCGCGGCGGGATTCGTCGACGACGCGGCCGTCGCGCAGGAACACGATGCGATCGGCCCACGCGGCGTGACGCGGCTCGTGCGTGACGAGGATGCCGGCGGCTCCGGCATCCACTCGGGAGCGCAGCATCTTCATGACCGCCTCGCCTGTCACCGAGTCGAGGGCGCCGGTCGGCTCGTCGGCGAGGATCAGCCGGCGGCCGCCGACCACCGCGCGGGCGATCGCGACCCGCTGCTGCTGGCCGCCGGAGAGGTCGTCGGGGTAGGCGTCGAGCTTGTCCTCGAGACCCACGGATGCCAGGGCGTCCTTGCCTGCGCGGCGAGCGACGCGGCCGCGGAAGCCGTCGAGCTCGAGCGGCAGCGTGACGTTCTCGATGGCGGTCAGGGTCGGGATGAGGTTGAAGTCCTGGAAGACGAAGCCGAGCGACTGCCGCCGCAGCCGGGCGAGTTCGCGAGCGGATGCCGTTGAGAGGTGCGTGCCCTCGACGATGACCTCTCCGGTCGTGGGCTGCTGCAGGCCGCCGGCGATCGACAGCAATGTCGACTTGCCCGACCCGGATGCCCCCATCACGGCAACGAGCTCGCCACGGACGACGTCGAGGTCGACGCCCACGAGGGCGCTGACGGCGGTCTCGCCCACGCCGTACTGCTGCGTGACTCCGACCAGGCGCAGCACCGGGCCGGTCGTCGCGGCGGTCATCGCGCTGACTCTGCCGTGGTGGCGGCGGCCTTGGCGGGGCGGCCTCGCTTGGGCTTGTCGGTCGACAGCTCCAGCGTCATCGCGTGGCGCGGATGCCGTGCCAGCCGCTGCTCGGTGTGGTCGAGCCAGCGCACCTCGGCCTCGGCGGTGAAGATCATCGCGTCCACCACGAGCGACCAGGCGAGCTCCTCCGGGCCATCGGGGTCGGCGCCGGCGTACTTCGCGCGCTGCAGCTCCTGCAGCTGCGCGAGCGACGCGCGCCGCTGGGTCTGGATCACCGCGGTCACGTCGACGCCGGGCAGCGTGGCGGCGACGGCGAGCTTGATCGCGAGCTCGTCACGTGTGCCCTGACCGCGCTCGACTGGGGCGGCGAGCCAGGCGCGCACCTCGGCGCGACCGGCATCCGTGATCTGCCAGTAGACATGCCCCTGCTCGTCGATGTCCCCCTTCTCGACCAGGCCGTCGCGCTCGAGCCGGTCGAGGGTGTTGTAGATCTGCCCGACGTTGAGCGGCCAGGTCGAGCCGGTGCGCCGGTCGAACTCGGCTCGCAGCTGGTAGCCGTAGCAGGGGCCCTGGTCGAGGATCGCCAGCAGGCTCTGTCGTACCGACATCGTTTCTCCGATCGATGCATACCGCGTATGTGATTTCCGAGTATATACATACTTGGTATCGCCACCATCGCCTCGGGCGGGGTTACCGTGGGAGAGCGGGAGGTGGAGATGAGCGAGGATCCCCGACTGGATGCCGCGCGATACCGCGTCGACAAGCTCCAGCGCGAGATGGATGCCGAGGTGGAGGGCGATGCCCCCGCAGAGCCGGAAGCCGCACCGCCGGAGGCCGACCATGTGCGCTCGAGCGCGGGCAGTTCGATGGCGACCGACCGCGCGGCCTTCGTCGAGACGTCGATCCAGCAGGCTATCCGCCGCGGCGAGTTCGACGACCTGCCCGGGGCGGGCAAGCCGCTCGAAGGGCTCGGCGCGCAGCACGACCCGGACTGGTGGATCCGCCGCAAGATCCAGACCGAGAAGCTCACCGGTCTCGGGCCGCCGTCCCTGATGCTCCGCACCGAGCACGCCGAGTTCAGCGAGCGCGCCGACGCGCTCTTCCGGGAGCAGGAGGTGCGCGACTACGTCGCGGACTTCAACCGCCGCGTGATCGAGGCGCGACGCCAGCTGCAGGGTGGCCCGCCGGTCGTCACGCCGCTGCACGACGTCGAGGAGGAGGTGGCCGCCTGGCACGAGCGCCGCGCGGCACGGCAGGCCGCGGCATCCGCCCCTGCCGACGGCGACGCCGCGCGCCCGCGCCGGCGCTGGTGGCGGCGCCCACGCCCGTGACGCGCGGCGCACTCCGCGCCGGCGCGCACGCGCCTCGGTCGTCACGAAAGGCCCGGTCGCGGGCCCGCAACGGCACCTTTGCGACGACCGAAGCCACCCGCACCCGGCACCCCGGACGCCCGCTCCGGCACGGGGACCAGCACCGGGGAAGGTAATCTTGCGGGCGATGACTTCCCCCGATTCTCCCGACTCCCCCTACATCGTGGCCACCGACGGAGCCTGCAAGGGCAACCCCGGACCGACTGGATGGGCGTGGGTCGCCGCCGACGGGCATTGGGCCGCGGGGGCCATCCCGCAGGGCACGAACAACGTCGGCGAGCTGATGGGCCTGCTGAAGGCGATCACCGACCACCCGGATGTGGCGAATCTGCACATCCAGGCCGACTCCAAGTACGCCATCGACACCTACCAATCGTGGATGGACGGCCACCGCCGCCGCGGCTGGAAGACCTCCACGGGCTCCCCCACGAAGAACCGCGACCTGCTCGAGCAGCTGATCGTCGCCCGCGACGCCCGCCGCGCGGCCGGCCTGCCCGACGTCGTGCTCGAGCACGTGCGCGGTCACCGCGGGCACGTGCTCAACGAGTGGGCCGACGAGCGCGCGGTACGCGCGGCCGAGCACGCGGCGAAGGGCGTCGCGAGCGCCTGGTCCTCACTCGGCGGCAAGGAAAAGCTCGACGTCGCCGCCGCCCCGGCCAAGAAGCGCTGACACCCGCGCGGACGCCGCGGCATCCGCCTCACCAGTTCGACACGTACAGCGACACCTCCTGGTCGACGGCCTTCCGCGCCAGCGGCAGACCCGTCTCGACCGCCTGTCCGATGCGGGCGCGCACCTGCGGCGAGCGCAGCGCGTACCCGTCGAAGTCGGCGGCGCTGGCGTAGACGCCGACGGGCAGCGTCAGCGCCTGGAAGAAGCCGAACAGCGGCCGCAGCTGGTGTTCCAGGATGAGCGCGTGCCGGTCGCCGCCGCCGGTGGCCGCGAGCAGCACGGGGGTGCCCACCAGCGCGTACTGCTCGACGAAGTCGAACAGGTGCTTGAAGAGTCCGGTGAACGACGCCCGGTAGACGGGCGATGCCACCACCAGCAGGTCGGCCGTCTCGATGTCGCGGAGGGCCTGCTGCGCCGGGGCGCCCAGCTGCTCCCGGGTGAGGGCACCGGCGAAGGATCCGCCGAGGTCGGCGACCTCGATGATGCGCGGGCTCGTCGGCACCCGTGCCGACACGGCATCCACGATCGCCGAAAGCAGCACCGTCGTCTTGCTCGGCGCCTGCAGGGCACCGGAGACGCCCACCACCCGCAGCGGCGACATGGAGTCCGGCGCGCTCACCGGCGCGACCGCTCCGCGCCGACGAGATCGAAGCCGAACTCCACCGGCAGCGGCAGTTCGCCCGGGCCGCCGCTGCGCTGCGCGAGCCCTCCGAGCGCCCGGGCGACCGCCACATTGAGCGGCGCCGCAACGCCGGCGAGCCGCGCCAGCAACGCGACCTCCCCGCTCAGGTGGTCCACCTCGCTCGAGGCGCCCTGCGCGAAGCTCTGCCAGACCGCGCCGTGCCGGGGATCATGCCCCGGCACCTCGCCGACCTGCAGCCGCGCGCCGTCCCACGACGGTGCGATCGCCAGCCCTGCGGCGGCGAAGACCGCGCGGGCCTCGGCGGCGAGGGCGGCGGCGGCATGCTCGGCCTGCTCGATCGTCGCGTCGAAGACGTCCACCACGATGCCGAGGCTCGCGACCAGCTTTCGGCGCTTGGCCGCCGCGATGTCGGGCTCGACGGATGCCGCGAAGCCCGCCGCCGCGAGCGCCAGCCGGTGCCGCTCCTCCTGCGAGGGCAGCGGCCGGGGAAAGCCACCCAGCCACGCCGCGCCGACGATCGGGTGCGCTGCGGCGACCACCACGCCGGGCTCGACGAGGGCGACCGGGGCACCGATCGAGACCCCGACGACCGTGTCGAACCGGCGAAGGGCGGTGCGCTCCGCGGCCAGGCCGTTCTGCAGGGTGAGGATCGGAAGGTCCGCGACGACCCCGCGGCCGTCGACGAGCGGGGTCCAAGCGATCGCAGCGAGGGTCTCGTCCACGTGCTGCGCCCGCACGGCCAGCACCAGGGTGTCGGCGGCCGTCGGCCGGGCCACGGCGACGGAGCCGACGACCTCGACCGGCACCGTCTCATCACCGTGGGGCCGCCGAACGCGCACTCCCTCGCGGGCGATCGCGGCGCGGGCGGGCTCCCGCGCGACCAGCACGACCGGAACCTGGGCGAGCGTCCATTGCGCGGCGAGCAGCCCCCCGACTGCGCCCGCGCCGACGACGATGTAGCGGCTCATGAACGCCCGCCCGGCTTTGAACCGACCGCCACCGGGCGGTCGGGATGGTTGGACCACTGGCTCCACGAGCCCGGGTACAGGTGCGGCTCGTACCCCGCGAGGGTGAGCGCGAATGCCGTGTGCGCGGCGGTGACACCCGAGCCGCAGTACACCCCCACCGGCGCGTCATCGGTCACCCCGAATTCCGCGAAGCGCTCGCGCAGCGCCGCGTGGCCGAGAAAGCGGCCCTCGGCATCGACGTTGCCGGTCGTGGGCGCGTTGAGCGCTCCCGGAATGTGCCCGGCGCGCGGGTCGATCGGCTCCGCGTCTCCGCGATAGCGCTCCTCGGAACGCACGTCCAGCAGCACCCCGCGCTCGGGGAAGGCGGCCGCGGCGGCCATCGTCAGTCGGGGCAGGATGCCGCGGCGAAGCGTCACGCTGCCGGGGACCGGCACGACGCTGCCCTCTTCGAGCGGATACCCGGCAGCCGTCCACCCCGAGAGCGCACCATCGAGGATGCGGACGTCCGCGATGCCGGCGTCGGTCAAAAGCCACCACGCGCGTGCGGCGGCGAAGGACGAGAGGTCGTCGTAGACCACGACCGTGTCGCCGTCGTCGATGCCCCACCGCCGCGCCGCCTCGCCCAGCTGCGCGGTCGGCGGCAGCGGGTGGCGGCCGTCGGTCGGCTCCCCGCCCCCGGCGAGCTCGCGGTCCAGGTCGACGTAGACCGCCGTGGGGATGTGCCCGGCGCGGTACTCCACCCGCCCGTCGGGGCGGTCCAGGCGCCAGCGCACGTCGAGGACCCGCACCGGCTCCTCACGCTCCAGAAGGTCGGCGAGCTCGTCAGGGCTGATGAGAAGGGACATGGTTCTCCCGGGTGTCGGTCGCCCGCGGCGAGGCGCAGCGGACGTGGCGGTGCGCCCAGGCTAAGCAACGGCCCGCGTGCGCGTCACCTGTCGCGGGCGAGTGTGTCGATGGCTTTCGCCGTGTGACGCCCTGTGTCGGGGGAATGCCGCGTGGATGCCTCGGGGAAGCATTCCCGCCCCCTGGGTGTTGCCGGGGGTGTGGACTACGGACATGACCTGCTCTTCGGCACTTTCCTCACCCCTGCCGCGGCGAACCCGCAGCACGTGGTGCAGCTGACCCAGCTGAGCGAGCAGCTCGGCTACGACCTGGCCACCTTCCAGGACCACCCCTACCAGCCGCGGTTCCTCGACACCTGGACCCTGATGTCGTACGCCGCCGCCGCGACCTCGACCATCCAGATCTCCCCCAACGTGGCGAACCTGCCGCTGCGGCCGGCGCCGGTGCTGGCGCGCGCCGCGGCATCGCTCGACCTGCTCTCCGGCGGCCGGTTCAATCTGGGCCTGGGATCGGGCGCGTTCTGGGACGCGATCGAGGCGATGGGGGTGCCACGGCTCACGCCCGGCGAGTCCGTCGAAGCCCTGAGCGAAGCGATCGATCTCATCCGGGAGCTCTGGGCGGAGCGCGGCGGCGTGCACGGCGGCGAGCACTATCCCGTGCACGGCGCCAAGCGGGGACCGGCGCCGGCGCATGAGGTGCCCATCTGGCTCGGCGCCTACAAGCCCCGCATGCTGCGCCTCACCGGCCGCAAGGCCGACGGCTGGCTGCCGTCGCTGCCGTACATGCAGCCCGGCGACCTCGCCGCCGGCAACGCCCGCATCGACGACGCGGCCGCCGCCGCCGGGCGTCACCCGGGCGAGGTGCGGCGGCTGCTGAACATCTCCGGCCGCGAGAGCGCCGACCAGCTCATCGAGTTCGCCCTGCAGGAGGGCATGTCGGCGTTCATCGTCAGCAGCGACGACCCCGCATTCCTGGAACGGTTCGCGTCGGAGACGATCCCCGTCGTGCGGGAGGCGGTCGCCGCCGAACGTGCCCGCACGGGCAGCGCCGCGCCGGGGCGCAGCGCCCGCGCGATCGCGCAGCGCCGGGAGGGCATCGCCTACGACGACCTGCCGGCATCGCTGCGCGAGACGGCGATCGAACCCGGCGACTTCGCGTACCGCACGGTCCGCTCCACCTATATGCGCGGCGGCTCGCCCGGCATCGTGCTGCGGCCCCGTCACGTCGGAGAGGTGGCGGATGCCGTCGCATTCGCCCACCGGCATCGGCACCTCCCCTTCGGCATCCGCAGCGGCGGGCACGGCGTCAGCGGCCGCAGCACCAACGACGGCGGCATCGTCGTGGACCTCGGGGCGCTGTCGCAGATCGAGGTGCTCGACCCCGAGACCCGCCGGGTGCGCATCGGCCCGGGTGCGCGGTGGATGCAGGTCGCCCGCGCGCTCGAACCGCACGGGTGGGCCATCTCCAGCGGCGACTACGGCGGCGTCGGCGTCGGCGGACTCGCCACGGCCGGCGGCATCGGCTTCCTCGCCCGCGAGCACGGGCTGACGATCGACCGGATGGTGGCGGCCGACGTGCTGCTCGCCGATGGCACGGTGGTGCGCGCCAGCGCGGACGAGAACCCCGACCTGTTCTGGGCTGTGCGCGGAGCGGGGGCCAACGTCGGCATCGTCGTCGCGTTCGAATTCGAAGCGTCGCCGGTGGGAGAGCTCGGCTGGGTGCAGCTCGCGTTCGATGCGACCGACACGGCCGGCTTCGTCCGCGCGTTCGGCGCGACCATGCAGGCGGCGCCGCGCGACGTCACGCTGTTCGCGATCCTGGCCCCCGCCCGGGCCGGGCAGCCTCCCATCGCGCAGGTGTACGGCGTGGTGGACAACCCGGATCCGGACACGATCATCGAGCGCCTGCAGCCCTTCGCGCAGATCGCCCCGCTGGTGGGGCAGTCCGTGCAGCTGTCGACCTACGCCACGGTCATGTCCAATGCGACGGATGCCACGCACGACGGGCAGGGCGAGCCGCGGTTCCGCTCGGGCCTGCTGCCCGACCTCGACGCGTCCGCCGACGCCGTCGCGGCCCTCGTGGCCTCGGGGTCGAGCCCGTGGTTCCAGATCCGCTCCGTCGGCGGTGCGGTGGCCGACGTGGCCTCCGATGCCACGGCGTACGCGCACCGCGACGCCGCCTTCTCGGTCACCGCGATCGGCCGCGGCCCCGTCTTCGATCAGCTCTGGGACGCCGTCGCGACTCACTTCGACGGGCTGTACCTCAGTTTCGAGTCGCGCACCGACCCCGCGCTGATCGGCGAGGCGTTCCCGCCCGCCACCCTCGCGCGGCTGCGGGACGTCAAACGCCGCTACGACCCGGATGCGCTGCTGCGCGACAACTTCAGCGTCGGCTGACCTGCGGTGCGCCGCTACTGCGGGGCGACCGGGTCACCGAGAGAGAGCATCAGACGGTTCGCCCAGTTGAAGAACGCGGCGCCGTGCACGACGTCGGCGATCGCGAGATCGTCGAGGCCCGCCTCCCGCAGCCGTCGCACGTGCGCGGCTGAGAACTCCGAGGGCGTGCGGGTCAGGGCGACCGCCGCGGCGACGATCGCGTCCCACCGCTCGCCGAGGTCGGCATCGACCCCCTCGTCGAGCAGGCGCTGCACGTCGTCGGGGCGGCCGGAGTGGTGCGCGGCGAAGCGCGCGTGCACGGAGGCGCAGAAGACGCAGCCGTTGAGCCGCGACGCCGCCGTGGCGGCGAGTTCCCGCTCGGCGCGGGGCAGGCCGCCGTCGGTGTTGTAGAAGATGTCCTTGTCGACGCGGGTGCGGGCGCCGAGGATCTCGGGATCGCGCACGAGCAGCCGGAAGTAGTCGCTCGATGCGCGA
Organism: Microbacterium sp. zg.Y909; assembly: GCF_024626565.1. Taxonomy (NCBI): domain Bacteria; kingdom Bacillati; phylum Actinomycetota; class Actinomycetes; order Micrococcales; family Microbacteriaceae; genus Microbacterium; species Microbacterium sp. zg.Y909. Next base: position 6,271 of record NZ_JANJFJ010000080.1, on the reverse strand, counting down.
CCGCGGTCGACGAGGCCGGCATGGTCGCGCTCGTCGAGGTCGGCGATGGGCTTGGGCTCCAGGTGCGGCGTCCAGCCGACCTGGTCGCGCGTGAAGCGCTCCGGCACGGTGGCGATCGGGGTCTCGATGGTCATGCTGCGGCCTCCTCGGCGATGGTGCGCAGGCCGGTGACGACCCGCTGCTGAAAGGCGAGGAACGCCACCAGCTGCGACAGGGTGACGACGGCGTCGACCGACCAGCCGGCATCCGTCAGCGCGGCGAGCGCCGCGGCGTCCGCCTCACGCGGGCGCACCACCAGCAGGTGGGTGTGCTCGAGGGCGGTGGCCAACCGATCGCCGACCGCCGCGCGCACGTCGGCCGGCGCCTGCCAGCGCAGGCCGTCGGTACTCTCGGGCTGCAGGCCGGGCTCGCGGTACCGGCCGAAGGGCCCGGGCGCGGCGGCTCCTGCGGCGGCGTCGGCCACGACGGCAGCCCGATCGGGGTCGGTCTCGGTCGCGTGGGCCCGGTAGAACGCGGCGGTGGCGTCGTCGCCCGTGAGACGGGTGGCGAACGCGGCGATCAGCAGGCGGTCCGCGAGCGACACCTCGGTGTCGTCCCGCGGGACGAACAGCGCGGCGAAGCTCTCCTGGGCCTGCTGGCGGGTGACGGGACGCTGCCGGCGCAGCGCGTCGAGCGCGGAGCCCGGTGCGACGGCGGCGAGCTCGTCGATGACGTCGGGCGGGAAGGCGGTCATACGGTGCTCCATTCGTGAGCGGCAGGGGTGGATGCCGGGGTCGTCCAGCCCAGGGCGGGCGCGACCTCGGTGGCGAACAGCTCGATCGAGCGCAGCACCAGCTCGTGGGGAGCGTCGACCGAGTGCACCTGGAAGGCGACCTCGTCGGCGCGGGCGATCACGGGGTCGGCGGCGAGCGACGCCGCGACCTCGTCGGGCGTCCCGACGTGGGTGTCGGTCGCCCGGATGAGCCCGGGCAGGTCGTCGGGGAGCGCATGGCCCGCACGCCGCAGGCCCACCGCGGCGCGGGTGAGCCCGATCTCGGCCAGCCGCAGCGCCTCGGCGCGGTCGTCGGCGACGAACACCGTGCGCGATGCCGTGATGCGCGGGGTCGCCCCGGCCGGCAGAGCGTCGAGGTACGCGTCGACGATCGGCTGCTGCAGGTCGGCCAGCGGCGCGTCGGGGCGGCCCTCGGGGCGCGGCTGCGTGCGCGAGAGCAGCAGACCGTCGCCGGCGACACCCGCCCGGGTGCCGCCGGGGGCGGAGAAGGTCGCCTGCCAGAGGCGCTCGCGCAGCGTTCCGGCCGGCGGGTACAGTCGCGCACCGCTGCCCAGGTCGCCCGCGGCGAGCGCCGCGTAGAGAACGGCGAGCTTGCGCTCGTACTGCGGGGTCTTCTCGGCCGGGTCGATGCCGAACGGCACGAACGACGAGGGCGCCCCGCCGCTGCCGAGCCCGAGGTCCACGCGGCCGTCCGAGAGCAGGTCGGCGACCACGGCGTCCTCGGCCACCCGCACCGGGTCCTCCAGGGTGAGGGTGACCACGCCGGTTCCGAGACGGATGCCGGAGGTGCGTGCGGCCGCGGCGGCGAGGAAGACGAACGGCGACGGCAGCCCGCCCTCCTCGGCGCGGAAGTGGTGCTGCGCGACCCAGGCGCGGCCGATGCCGAACCGCTCCGCGTGCTGGATCTGCTCCAGCGCGAGGCGGAACCGCTCGGCGGGCGGCGCGTCGTCGAGCAGTCGGGTGAACAGGGCCAGTCGCTGGGTCATGCGGGCACTCCTTCTGTGGGCACGGCCGCAGGTGGCGGCGCAGACTGCCGGATGCCGCCGGGGATGGCGGCCAGCAGCCGTGCGGTGTCTTCGGTCTGCGGATCGGTGAAGATCTGCTCGGTGGTGCCGCTCTCGACGATCCGGCCGGCGCGCAGCACCGAGACGGTGTCGCTGATGCGGCGGACGACGGCGAGGTCGTGCGAGATGAACAGGTAGGTGACGCCGAGGCCCTGCTGCAGCTCCTCGAGCAGCCGCAGGATCTGCGCCTGCACCGTGACGTCCAGCGCCGACACCGCTTCGTCGAGCACGACGACCCGCGGTTCCAGTACGAGGGCGCGGGCGATGGCGACGCGCTGCCGCTGTCCACCCGACAGTTCGCGTGGGCGTCGGGCGGCCACCTCGGCCGGCAGTGCCACGCGCTCGAGCATCTCGGCGACGCGGCGCTGCCGCTCGCTGCGATCGCCCAGGCGGTAGTTGACCAGCGGCTCGGCGACGATCGCCCCGACGCTCTGCCGCGGGTCGAGCGAGGCGAAGGGGTTCTGGTAGACCATCTGCACATCGCGGCGGAACGCCGCGGCATCCGCCCGGCGCAGCCGTGCCACCTCGTGACCGGCGACGACGGCGCTGCCGGCAGTGGGCCGCTGGAAGCCCATGACGATGCGGGCGAGGGTGGTCTTGCCCGACCCGGACTCCCCCACGATCGCGTGGGTGGTGCCCGGCGCCACGGTGAACGACACCTCGTCGACGGCCCGCAGCGGGTCACGCCGCCGCCCGCGCGGGAAATGCTGCGACAGCCCCGTGACGGTGATCGCCGGCGCTTCGATCGCCTCCCCCGCCCCGGCGGTCACCCGCTCGCGCGGCGGGCGCACGGCCGTGTCGAACGACGGAGCGTCGGCCAGCAGCCGACGGGTGTACGCGCTCTGCGGGTCCTGCAGCACGCGGGCGGTGTCGCCGGCTTCCTGCAGGCGGCCTCCCTGCAGCACGGCGATGCGGTGCGACCGGTCGGCGGCGACGGCCAGGTCGTGGGTGACCATGAGCACCGCTGTGCCGTGCTCGCGGCGAAGATCGTCGATGAGGTCGAGGATCGTCTTCTGCACCGTCACGTCCAGAGCGCTGGTGGCTTCGTCGGCGATGAGGAGCGCGGGTTGCAGGGCGATGGCCGCGGCGATGAGGGCTCGCTGCTTCATCCCGCCCGACAGCTCATGCGGGTACTGCCGCGCCCGCAGGTCGGGCTCGGGAATGCCGACGCGGTCGAGCAGCTCCACCACCCGGCGCCGGCGGGCCGGCTCGTCCTTCCACCGGTGCACGCGCAGCACCTCGGCGACGCTGTCGCCGATGCGGGCGACAGGGTTGAGCGAACTGTGCGGATCCTGCGGGATCCAGCCGATGCGCGTGCCGCGGACAGCGCGGAACTGCCGGTCGGTCCACCCGGTGACGTCGAGCTCGCCGAGGGTCACCCGGCCGGCCGTGATACGTCCGTTGGCGGCGAGCAGCCCCGTGGCCGCCTGCGCCAGTGTCGTCTTGCCCGAGCCGGACTCCCCCACAACGGCCAGCACCTCGCCCTGGCCGAGTGCGAAGTCCACGCCGCGCAGCGCGGTCACCGCGGTGCCGGCCACGTCGTAGGCGACGTCGAGTCCCGACACCTGCAGCACATCGCGGGCCATCAGCGCCTCCCCCGCTCGGCCGCAGCCGCGCTCAGGCGGTTGGCGCTGAGGACGACCACCACCACGACGAGGCCGGGGAGGGTCGTCAGCCACCAGGCGGTGGCGATGTAGTTGCGCCCCTCGGCGATCATCAGTCCCCACTCCGGAATGGGGGGCGGCGCCCCGTAGCCGAGGAACCCCAGCGCCGAGATCGCCAGGATCGCCGCTCCGAAGTTCAGCGCCGCCAGGGCGAGCACAGGGGTGAGGGAGTTGGGCAGGATGTGCCGGCGCAACACCGTCCAGAACCCGCCGCCGCTGGCGTACGCGGCCTCGACGTAGTCGGCGCCGCGCACCCGCAGCACCTCGGAGCGACTGAGCCGCGCGAAGCTCGCGATCGACCCGATCCCCACCGCGATGGCGGCCTGCACCGTGCCGAAGCCGAGGATGATGATGAAGCTGAGAGCCAGCAGCAGTCCCGGGATCGCCAGCAGCACGTCGACCACCCGCATGAGCACGTCGTCGACGAACCCGCCCAGCGACCCGGCCACGACCCCGAGCAGGGTCCCCCCGACCAGCCCGACGGCGACGGCCACGAGCGCTCCCGACAGGGACTGCACCGCGCCGTGCACGACGCGGGCGAACATGTCGCGGCCGGTGGCATCCGTCCCGAAGGGATGCAGCGCACTGGGCGCCTGCAGCGCCGCCGCGGCATCCCCCGCGATCGGATCGAGGGGTGTGAACAGCCCTGGGGCGATGGCCCAGGCCACGACGATCGCCAGCACGCCCCAGGCCAGCACGACGCCGGGGCGGATGCGCCGTAGCCGCGCGCGGCGGTGGATGCCGCGCGACGTCAAGGCCGGGGCGTCGGGATGCGCGTGGACGGATGCCGCGTCGTCGACGAGACCGCCGACTCCGGCGAGGGTCTGCGTGCTCATGCGGGGACTCCTTCTCGGGCGCGCGCGGCCAGCCGCGGGTCCAGCACCGGGTACAGCAGATCGACGACGAGGTTCACCACGACGAAGGACGCTGCCGCCAGCACCACCACCGCCAAGAGCACGGGGATGTCCTGCTGGCCCACCGCCTGCTCCGTGATGCGGCCGATGCCGGGGCGGCCGAAGACCGTCTCGGTCAGCACAGCGCCACCGATGAGGTCTCCCAGCAGCAGGCCCGCCATCGTGAGGGTCGGCAGGATCGCGTTCTTGGCGACGTTGCGCCCGAGGATCCATGCCGGCGACGCTCCCCGGGCGCGCACCACGGCGACGAACGGCTGCGCCGCCACGTCGTCGATGCTGCGCACCAGAATCTGCGCCAGCGGGGCGGACAGCGGCAGCGCGAGGGTGATGACAGGGAGGATGAGGCCCTCGATGGGCCCTGGCGCGATGACCGACACCCACCCGAGCTGGAAGCTCACCACCTGCACGAGCATGATGCCGAGCCAGAACGTGGGGATGGAGACGACCAGCGGCGGCACCGACCGCAGCAGGTCGCGCAGCCACCGCAGGCGCGGCAGGCTCGAGCCGAAGGCGATCGCCGCCGCCAGCAGCACCGCCACGACCAGAGCGATGCCGCCGAGGGCCAGGGTGTGCGGCAGTGCCTCGGCCAGCAGCTGCCGCACCGGGGTGCCGGTCTGCAGCGAGTAGCCGAAGTCGCCCGCCGCGAACCCGAGCAGGGTGTGCGCATACTGCACCGGCAGCGGGGTGTCGACGCCGAAGCGCTCGCGCACCTCGGCGATCTGCTGCGGCGACAGACCGAGCTCGGGGTTTTCGTACTTGATCATGAGCGCGTCACCGGGGAGCGCCTGCAGAAGCAGGAACGCCCCGGTGAACGCGGCCAGCAGCACGATGGCCGCCTGGCCGGCACGGCGGGCGAGGTAGCGCATCAGTCCGCGAGCCAGATCTCGTAGAAGCTCGGCCGCGCGACCGACTCGAAGGTGACGCCGTGCACGCGGGGAGCCGCGCCGTACACCTGGGGCTCCTCGAACAGGGGCACGACGTAGGCCTGGTCGGCCAGGTAGCGCTGAGCCTCCTGGCTCTCGGCGATGCGCTGGTCGGGGTCGGCCTCGGATGCCACGGCCTGCAGCAGCTCCTCCAGCTGCGCATCTGCAATCGTGCCGTCGTCGTAGTCGAGGTTCAGCAGGGCGTTGCGGTTCTGGGAGAAGAACTGGCTCTTGATGACGTCGAGGTCGGCGCGGGCGACCATCGAGTGGTACACCTGCACCTGCTCGACGTCCCGCACGGCCTCGGCTGCGGACCCGGCATCGGCCTTCAGGATCTGCAGGTCCACGCCGATCGTCTTCAGCTGCTGGCTGATGAGGGTCAGCGCCTCGAACGACCGCGGCTGGGGTGCCGATTCGTTCACGACGAGGGTGAGCTGCTTGCCGCCCTTCTCGCGGATGCCGTGTGCTCCCTCGACCCAGCCCGCTTCGTCCAAGAGCGCCTCGGCCCGCTCGGGGTCGTAGGCGAGCGCGTCGGAGGTGTCGACGTAGCCCTGCGCGCTGCTGCTGAGGATCGAGGTGGCCAGCGGGTAGCGGTCGGTGTAGATGGTGTCGACCACCTGCTGCCGATCGATGCCGGCGACGAGCGCCTGACGCACCCGGATGTCGGAGAGGATCTCGCTTCCCGGGCGCAGGCTCAGGTGGTTGTTCACGCCGCCGGTCTGCGGCGCGTAGACGGCGAAGCCTGCGGCATCCACCTGCGCCTCGTCCTGCGCCTCGACGTAGCGGATGTAGTCGGCCTGTCCCGAGAGGAGCGCGCCCACCCGCACGCTGTCCTCGGGCGTCACCCGGATCTGCACCGCATCCAGGTGCGCACGCCCCTGGTGGTCGCGGTCCGGCGGCGCCCAGTCGTAGTCGTCGCGGGCGGTGAGGGTGA
>NZ_JANJFJ010000673.1:0-1163 GCF_024626565.1 Microbacterium sp. zg.Y909 | reverse complement strand
GCCCGGCACCATGTCGCGGCCCCACTCGACGATGACGACCGACCCGTCGAGGTCGATGTCGAGGTCGTCCAGCTCCGCCGCCGAGCCCAGCCGGTAGGCGTCGACGTGCACGAGCGGGGGGCCGTCGACGAGCGACGGGTGGGTGCGCGCAATGACGAAAGTGGGGCTCTGCACGGGGCCGCGGACGCCCAGTCCCGCCGCGATGCCGCGGGTCAGCGTCGTCTTGCCCGCCCCCAGCGCTCCGGTGAGCACGACGAGGTCGCCCGCCCGCAGCGCGCGGCCGAAGTCGCGGCCGAGGGCCTCCATGTCGGCCGGCGACGAGATCTCCCGCTCGCCGAGGAACGCGTCCAACCCGGTCACGCCGTCACCTCGCGGCGCGGCACGCGCGAACCGATGCGCGTGACGATCTCGTAGTTGATGGATCCGGATGCCGTGCCCCACTCGTCGGCGGCGGGCTCGCCGCGGGCGGGGTCGCCGAAGAGCACAACCTCGTCGCCGACGGCCACCGGGGTGTCGCCGACGTCGACGACGAACTGGTCCATCGCGATGCGGCCGGCCACGGTGAACCGGCGGCCGCCGAGGGTCACCGGTCCCCGGGCCGACGCCGCGCGCGGCACCCCGTCGGCGTACCCGAGGGGGACGAGCGCGAGGGTCGTCTCGGCCGCGGTGCGGTGGGCGTATCCGTACGAGACGCCCTGCCCCGCCGGGACGCGCCGCACGGCCACGACGGGCGCGCGCAGCGTCATGGCGGGGCGCAGTCCCAGGTCGGCCGAGGTGCGGTCCTCGAAGGGCGACAGTCCGTACATGCCCAGTCCGATGCGCACGCAGTCCAGGCGCGCCTCGGGCAGGTCGATGGCGGCATCCGTCGCGGCGATGTGACGCACCTCGGGGGTGAGCCCCGCCGATGCCGCCAGCGCCACGCCCTCGTGGAACCGCGCGAGGGCGACGCGGTCGTCGGCAGCCGAGGTGTTGGAGAGGTGGCTGAAAAGACCGACCACCCGCACCCTCCCGAGCCGCTCCAGGCGGGCCGCCTCCGCGAAGACCGTCGCCCAATCCGCCGGCGCGACGCCGTTGCGGCCGAGCCCGGTCTCGAGCTTCAGGTGCACCGCGACCGGCCGGTCGGCCGTCGCCGCCGCGGCCGCGGCGAGCAGCTGGTCGAACCG
>NZ_JANJFJ010000672.1:0-1164 GCF_024626565.1 Microbacterium sp. zg.Y909 | reverse complement strand
TAGGGGTCCGAGAACGTGTCGCCGTGGTGGGTCCGCTCGACCGGGCGGCGAGCGGCGACGGGGGGAGTGGGCGATGCCGGGGGCGTCTGCGCGATGACGGTCACCACACCACGCTAGCCGCCGTCGGGCGGGCACGCGTCGATGCGTCCGGAAACGGCACGCAGCACGGGCGCGGATGTGCGAGGATTTCTTGCGGCCCGGTAAACGGAGCACGAATCCCCGCTGAACTGTTCGTTCGCACGTCGACTTCGTCGACACCCTTCCCCCATCTCCCGACGGAAAGCGAACGGTGGAAACCGCAGCCCTCATCGTCGTCCTGGTCATCGCACTGGCCCTCTTCTTCGACTTCACCAACGGCTTTCACGACACGGCGAACGCGATGGCCACGCCCATCGCCACCGGTGCTCTCAAGCCCAAGACCGCGGTGCTGCTGGCGGCGGTGCTGAACCTCGTGGGCGCGTTCCTGTCCACCGAGGTGGCCCGGACCATCTCGGGCGGCATGATCCGAGAAGACGAGATCTCGGCCACGGTCTTCCCGTCGATCATCTTCGCCGGGCTCATCGGCGCGATCACCTGGAACATGCTCACCTGGCTGCTGGGGCTGCCCTCCAGCTCGTCGCACGCACTGTTCGGCGGTCTCATCGGGGCCACCCTCGTGGGCGCGAGTGCGGCGGCGATCAATGTCGGTGTCGTCATGTCCAAGGTGGTGCTGCCCGCCCTCATCGCGCCGCTGACCGCCGGGATCATCGCGTTCACGGTGACCAAGCTCGCCTATGCCATGACCCGCCGGTACGACTCCAAGCCCGATGGGCGCGACGGCTTCCGCTGGGGACAGATCTTCACGTCGTCGCTCGTGGCACTCGCCCACGGCACCAACGACGCGCAGAAGACGATGGGGGTCATCACCCTGGCGCTCATCACCGTCGGGTGGCAGTCCTCGGACCAGCCCCAGCTGTGGGTCATCTTCGCGTGCGCCGTGACGATCGCCCTCGGCACCTACATGGGCGGCTGGCGCATCATCCGCACGCTCGGCAAGGGCCTCACCGACGTCAAGCCCGCGCAGGGCTTCTCTGCGGAGGCATCCACCGCGTCGACCATCCTCGCCTCCAGCGCCCTCGGGTTCGCGCTGTCGACGACGCAGGTCGCCTCCGGCTCGGTCATCGG
>NZ_JANJFJ010000671.1:0-1173 GCF_024626565.1 Microbacterium sp. zg.Y909 | reverse complement strand
GCGGTCGTCGCCGCGGTCAGGCTCGTCGACGTGAAAGCATGGATGGATGGACACCGCCACCGCCAACCTGACCCGCGAAGAGACAGCAGCACGATCGGCCGCGGTGACCGTGCAGAGCATCCGGGTGGAGCTCGACCTGACCACGGCACCGGACCCTGACCGCACCGGGTTCAGGACCGTCAGCGAGTTGGAGTTCGGCTCCCGCACCGAGTCGACGTGGATCGACTTCATCGGCGAAGCGGTCGAGCTGGTCGAGGTGAACGGCGCCGCTCAGCCGGTGCAGTGGGACGGGGCGCGCATCCGCGTCACGGGCTTGGGGCCCCGCAACACCGTGCGCATCGTCGCGCGCGGCGCCTACAGCCGCTCCGGTGAAGGACTGCACCGCTTCGTGGACCCCGTGGACGGCGCGACGTACCTCTACACCCAGTACGAGCCGGCCGACGCGCGTCGCGTCATGGCGTGCTTCGAGCAGCCCGACATGAAGGCGCGGTACACGTTCGTCGTGACCGCCCCCAAGGGCTGGGAGGTCCTGTCGAACCGCCAGGCGGTCGCCGAGATCGACCTCGGCGACGCCCGCACGACCGAGTTCGCGCCCACCCTGCCGCTCTCGAGCTACATCACCGCCGTCGCCGCCGGGCCCTACCACCGGGTCGACGCGCAATGGAGCCGCGGCGAGCAGACCGTCGCTCTCGGCGTGCTGTGCCGCGCGTCTCTGGCGCGGCACCTCGACGCCGAGGAGATCATCGAGATCACCCGTCAGGGGCTGGACTTCTTCACCGACGCCTTCGCCTACCCGTACCCGTGGGGCAAGTACGACCAGATCTTCGTGCCCGAGTACAACCTCGGCGCCATGGAGAACCCGGGCCTGGTGACCTTCACCGAGGCGTACGTGTTCCGGGGCGCGGCCACCGTTGCGCAGCGCGAAGGACGGGCGAACACGATTCTGCACGAGATGGCCCACATGTGGTTCGGCGATCTCGTGACGATGAAGTGGTGGGACGACCTGTGGCTGAAGGAGTCGTTCGCCGATTACATGGGCGCCCACGCCACGGCCGCGGCGACACGGTTCGGCGACGCCTGGGTCACCTTCGCGGCCCGCCGCAAGGCGTGGGCCTATCAGCAGGACCAGCTGCCGACGACGCATCCGATCGTCGCGGACATCCCCGACCTCGA
>NZ_JANJFJ010000670.1:0-1187 GCF_024626565.1 Microbacterium sp. zg.Y909 | reverse complement strand
GTGGCGATGAGGTCGGACGAAGCCGCAGCCCACAGCACCGCGTAGAAGGTGACACCTGCGGCGCCGATGGCGGTGCGGGTGGCGGCGTTGCGGGGACGCTGGGCGATGTGGTGCTCGCGCTTGTCGCCGGTGATCCACGCCTCGATGAAGGGGTAGATGGCGACGAGCAGGATGAAGATGACCAGCACGCCCAGCGGCAGCAGGATGTTCCACGACCAGGTGCGGTCGAGGAAGACCGACTCCAGGTGCGGGGGCACCAGACGCAGCGCACCGTCGGCGAAGCCGATGTACCAGTCGGGCTGAGTACCGGCCGAGACGGGGGACGGGTCGTACGGGCCGTAGTTCCACACCGGGTTGATGGTGAACAGCGATGCGATCAGCACGATCACACCGAACGTGATGAAGAAGAAGCCGCCCATCTTCGACATGTACACCGGCACCATCGGGTAGCCCACGACGTTGCTGTTCGTGCGGCCGGGGCCGGCGAACTGCGTGTGCTTGTTCACGATCATGAGCATGAGGTGAAGCGCCAGGAGCGCCACGAGGATCGCCGGCAGCAGCAGGATGTGCAGCGTGTACAGGCGGCCGACGATGTCGGTTCCCGGGAACTCGCCGCCGAAGAGCAGGAACGACGTCCAGGTGCCGATCAGCGGGATGCCCTTGACCATGCCGTCGATGATGCGCAGGCCGTTGCCCGAGAGCAGGTCGTCGGGGAGCGAGTAGCCGGTGAAGCCCTCACCCATCGCGAGGACGAACAGCACGAAGCCGATCACCCAGTTGAGCTCGCGCGGCTTGCGGAACGCGCCGGTGAAGAAGACGCGCAGCATGTGCACGCCGATGCCGGCGACGAACACAAGCGCTGCCCAGTGGTGGATCTGGCGGACCAGCAGACCACCGCGGATGTCGAACGAGATCCGCAGCGTGGATTCCATGGCCGCAGACATCGGGATACCGCGCATCGCCTCGTAGGCGCCGTAGTAGTGCGTCTCGACCATCGACGCCTGGAAGAAGAACGTCAGGAACGTGCCGGACAGGAGCACGACGACGAAGCTCCACAGCGCGATCTCGCCGAGCATGAACGACCAGTGGTCGGGGAAGATCTTGCGACCGAGCTCCTTGACGAGGCCCGAGATGCTCGTGCGCTCGTCGAGGTAGTTCGCCGCACCCGCGACGAAGCGGCCGCCGAG
>NZ_JANJFJ010000669.1:0-1196 GCF_024626565.1 Microbacterium sp. zg.Y909 | reverse complement strand
AGGCGCCTCGGAGTACGCGACCTCCCTCGCCGAGATGCCGCTGTCGGACTTCGCCAAGCGGGTCAAGCGCGGCGACGGCCTGCTCGTCGCCGAGGGCGAGACGAGCGACTGGACCACGGGCTTCGGCCTGCTGGGCGACATCAAATCGGCCCGCCGCGGTGTGGTCCTGCAGCCGGACACGCACGACGGCGAGGTGGTGCTCAAGACGGCGTTCCCGCGGCTGCTCAAGCGCGAGTTCCCGGTCGGCCGTGCCATGCTCGCCGCCAGTGGCAAGACGGTGCGGGTGCAGTTCCCGCTCGTCGGCGAAGCGGCCCCGAAAAATGGGGAGTACTCCCCATTGGCCGACGCCATAGCGGTCCCATAGGTTGAACATGTCGGCAGAGGAACTGCCGCTTCCGGACACAAGGAGTGAACCATGGCGAACCTCAACGTCACGTACGACCAGATGCAGAGCGCCGCGAACCGCCTGCGTACGGGCCAGTCCGACCTGGAGGGCAAGCTGCAGGAGCTGCGTTCCCTGGTCAGCCAGCTCGTGCAGGACGGCTTCACCACGACCCGCGCCTCGGGTGCCTTCGACTCCTCCTACGAGCAGTTCACCTCGGGCGCCCAGCGCACCGTGCAGGGCATCGACGGCATGGCCCAGTTCCTCGAGAAGGCGGCATCGGCGCTGCAGTCCACGGACGAGCAGCTGGCGTCTTCGATCGGCTGATCACAGTCCCAGAAGCGGGGCCGGTCCTTCACGGCCGGCCCCGCTTCGTCGTCTGAGCGGAAGGAAAACGGCGATGGCCGATCTGAAACTGGACTTCACGGAGCTGCGCAGCAGCGCGCGCACGGCCGAGACGGTGGCGAGCAGCTTCGCCCGGGCCGAGAGCATCGCCGGCGAAGCTGCGGCCGACACCGGCCACGACCGCCTCGGCGGCAAGGTGCGCGAGTTCGGCGAAAAGTGGGACATCGCCCGAGGCAAGCTCGAGGACAACCTGCACTTCATCGCGGACTACCTCCGCGCGGTGGTCGACACCTTCAGTGACCTCGACACCGACCTCGCCGGCGCGCTCGAGCCGGCACAGAACGTTCCCGACCCGGCGCCACAGCCCGCGCCCGGCGGACCGGCCCCCGGCGCCCCCCCCCCCCCCCCCCCCCCCGGGCCCGCCCCCCCACCCGGGCCCCCCCCCCCCCCCGCGCCCCCGGCCCGCCCC
>NZ_JANJFJ010000668.1:0-1204 GCF_024626565.1 Microbacterium sp. zg.Y909 | reverse complement strand
AACCGGCTCCCCAAGAGTCCTCTCGGGCCTCTTCGTCGGCCCATGCCCGGGACCGGTCGGCGAGCAGCTTCGGTGCGCGCGCCGCTTCTTCTTCGGTGTCGAACGGACCGGCGCGATCGACGGCCGGCGACTCGTATCCCCGCTCGACCTTGCCCGTGGTCAGGTTGTACCAGAACTTCTCTGCGCCGCTGCTCATGTTCCGCTCCTTCGTGGGTGTGCGAGCCCGATCTTACCGAGGGCCTCCGACGGCCTGGATAGGCTGGAGTCATGAGCAATGCGATCACGGCAGTCGGGGTGGACATCGGCGGCACCGGCATCAAGGGCGCCCTCGTCGACCTGGAGTCCGGAGTTCTTCTGAGCGACCGTGTCAAGGTCCGCACGCCCGCCGGCGCGGAGCCGGATGACGTGCTGGCTGCCGTGCGACAGGTGCTGGACACGCTGGGCGTCAGCGACGCCGAGATGCCGCTGGGCGTGGCCTTCCCCGCCATCGTCAAGCACGGCCGCACGCTGTCCGCGGCGAATGTCGCCGACACATGGATCGGCTTCGACGCGGAGAAGTTCTTCGAGGAGGGTCTCGGGCGCGAGATCCACTTCGCCAACGACGCCGATGTGGCCGGCGTCGCGGAACTGCGCTTCGGCGCGGCGCGCGGACAGGCCGGACTGACGATCCTCACCACCCTCGGCACCGGCATCGGGTCGGCGATGATCCACGACGGCGTGCTCATCCCGAACTCGGAGCTCGGCCACCTGCAGCGCGCCGGCGAGCAGACCGACGCCGAGGCCTACGCCGCGTACTCGGCGATGGAACGCGAGAACCTCGACTGGCCGCAGTGGGCCGCTCGGCTGCAGTGGTACTACAGCCACGTCGAGTTCCTCTTCAGCCCCGACCTCTTCATCGTCGGCGGTGGCGTGTCCAAGCACGCCGACCAGTTCTTGCCTCTGCTGGATCTGAGGACCCCGATCGTGCCGGCGGTGCACCGCAACAATGCGGGCATCATCGGCGCTGCGGCTCTCGCGCTGACGACGGCCGGGGCGGATGCCGTCGGCGGCGCCGCCGATTCTCTCGCGGACACGGTCGCGGGCTGAGCGGAGCGAATGGGCCGGCCTGTACGCCGGGTTCTGTTCGGGGGCCGAAGCCCCGTCGACGGTCATCTCTCTCGGCGACACGTTGCCGTGCCGCTCCAGCGGCCTACCCGGGGACTCG
>NZ_JANJFJ010000667.1:0-1217 GCF_024626565.1 Microbacterium sp. zg.Y909 | reverse complement strand
CCCGTCGCTCTCGAACCGCACCATCAGGCCGGGCGGCGTGCCGCGAGCTCGTCGGACGCCGGCTCCTCGACGACCTTCGGCTGGCCGATGCCCAGCTTCTGCTTGATCTTCGTCTCGATGTCGTTGGCGATGTCGGGGTTGCGCAGCAGGAAGTTGCGCGCGTTCTCCTTGCCCTGCCCGAGCTGGTCGCCTTCGTACGTGTACCAGGCCCCGGACTTCTTCACGAGCGCGTGCTCGACACCGAAGTCGATGAGACTGCCCTCGCGGGAGATGCCGGTGCCGTAGAGGATGTCGAACTCCGCCTGCTTGAACGGCGGCGCCATCTTGTTCTTGACGACCTTCACACGCGTGCGGTTACCCACCGCGTCGGTGCCGTCCTTCAGCGTCTCGATGCGACGGATGTCCAGACGCACCGAGGCGTAGAACTTCAGCGCCTTACCGCCGGCGGTGGTCTCGGGCGAACCGAAGAACACGCCGATCTTCTCGCGCAGCTGGTTGATGAAGATCATCGTGGTGTTGGTCTGGCTGAGCCCACCGGTGAGCTTGCGCAGCGCCTGCGACATCAGACGCGCCTGCAGGCCGACGTGGGAGTCGCCCATCTCGCCTTCGATCTCGGCCTTGGGCACGAGGGCTGCGACCGAGTCGATGACCACCAGGTCGACGGCCCCGGAGCGCACCAGCATGTCGGCGATCTCGAGCGCCTGCTCCCCCGTGTCGGGCTGCGACACGAGCAGCTGGTCGATGTCGACGCCGAGCTTCTGCGCGTAGTCGGGGTCGAGCGCGTGCTCTGCGTCGATGAACGCGGCGATGCCGCCGGCGCGCTGCGCGTTGGCGATGGCGTGCAGGGTCAGGGTCGTCTTACCCGACGACTCCGGACCGTAGATCTCGATGATGCGACCACGGGGCAGTCCGCCCACGCCGAGGGCGACGTCGAGGGCGATGGAGCCGGTGGGGATGACCGCCACGGGCGCGCGCTCGTCGCTGCCCAGTCGCATGACCGAGCCCTTTCCGAACTGCCGGTCGATCTGGGCGAGGGCCGATTCAAGGGCCTTCTCGCGGTCAGCGGGTGAGGGCATGACGTGCTCTTTTCTGCTCGCGGTCGGTCGCCTGTAGGCTGACGCGCTCTGCCCGGATGGGCGGGATGCTGCGACAAGGCGTGTGGTGTGCGATGACGGGTTCCACGCTACGGAGGGCCTCCGACATTGGGTCGGTCGCCT
>NZ_JANJFJ010000666.1:0-1224 GCF_024626565.1 Microbacterium sp. zg.Y909 | reverse complement strand
CGAAGGCGGCACCGGACGGAGCGTCCTGATAGGGCGAGGGACCGCTGAGGTTGTCGCCGCGGTTGGCGCGCGGGCGCGCCTCGCGCGGGGCGGCGTCGCCGTAGACCTCGGCCACGCGGGCGGCGTGGGTGGGGGCGTCGGGCACGTCGGCCGGCCTGTTCTGAGCGAACTCGCGACGCAGCACCGGCACGACCTCTCCGCCGAGGAAGTCCAGCTGCTCGAGCACCGTCTTCAGCGGAAGGCCGGCGTGGTCCATCAGGAACAGCTGACGCTGGTAGTCGCCGAATACGTCGCGCATGCCGGCGTACCGGTCGATGACCTGCTGTGGCGAGCCCACTGTCAGCGGGGTCATTTCGCTGAAGTCCTCCAGCGACGGACCGTGGCCGTAGACGGGCGCGTTGTCGAAGTACGGCCGGAACTGGGCGACGGCATCCTGGGAGTTCTTCGCCATGAACGCCTGGCCTCCCAGGCCCACGATCGCCTGCTGCGCAGTGCCGTGACCGTAGTGGGCGTAGCGCTGGCGATACAGGTCGATGAGTCGCTGGTAGTGCTCGGCGGGCCAGAAGATGTTGTTGGCGAAGAAGCCGTCACCGTAGTACGCGGCCTGCTCAGCGATCTCCGGAGTGCGGATGGAGCCGTGCCAGACGAACGGAGCGACGCCGTCGAGCGGCCGCGGCGTCGACGTGAAGCCCTGCAGCGGGGTGCGGAACTTCCCCTCCCAGTCCACGACGTCCTCTCGCCACAGCTTGTGCAGAAGCGCATAGTTCTCCACCGCCAGCGGCAGGCCCTGCCGGATGTCCTTGCCGAACCAGGGGTAGACCGGCCCGGTGTTGCCACGGCCGAGCATGAGGTCCATGCGGCCGCCAGAGACGTGCTGCAGCATCGCGTAGTCCTCGGCGATCTTCACCGGGTCGTTGGTGGTGATCAGCGTCGTCGCCGTGGACAGGATCAGTCGTCGGGTGCGTGCGGCGATGTACGCCAGCGTCGTTGTGGGCGAGGACGACCAGAACGGCGGATTGTGGTGCTCGCCCAGCGCGAAGACGTCCAGCCCCAGCTGCTCGGCGTGCTCGGCGATCGTGAGGGTCGCCTGGATCCGCTCGGCCTCGCTGGGAGTGCGCCCCGTGGTCGGGTCCTGCGTGATGTCGCTCACGGTGAAGATGCCGAACTGCATCTGTGTGCCGGTGCTCATGTCGTCCACGGTCGTTCTCCGCTCCCGGATGCCGA
>NZ_JANJFJ010000665.1:0-1234 GCF_024626565.1 Microbacterium sp. zg.Y909 | reverse complement strand
GCTGCGGCGGCGCAGCGCTCTGCCGACCCCGGCACGGCCGACGCCTACCGGCGCTACGTGCAGTGGCTGCCGTTCGAGGTGCAGTCGCAGTGGCTGCTGGCGCTGGTGTCGAGGGACCTCGACTACCAGCCCGTGTACCGGGGCACGGCGGCAACGCCCGACGGCATCCCGCTGGACGAGGCGACCCCTGCCGAGCTGTTCGCCGCCTCGGACGTCGGCGCGCGGGTCCCGATCCTGGGGGCGCCGCTCGAGGGTGATCCCGGCCGCCGGCCGTCCCGCTTGACACGCTGGCTGCGCCGACGCCACCTGTTCATCGACCCCGGCTGGGCACGTCTGGTCGATGCGCTCCGCACCCTGGCGGCGGTGGCGGTCGCGCTGGCGGTGGTGATCCCGCTGTCGCAGGTTCTCGGACCGGGCGACCAGAGCGGTCCAGTGTTCGCCGCGATGGTGGCGCTGTTCACGACGCCCGCGGCCGCGGCGCAGGCCGCGCCCGCCGCGCGCACGGTGCGTGCCCTCGTCTCGATCATCCCGGTGTCGCTCGCCGTCGTGCTCGGGGCACTGCTGTCGGCGGACCAGCCCGTCATCGTGGTGTCGATGGCGCTCGCCGCGGGACTCGCCGTCTGGCTGCAGCGCTTCGGCCCGCGGGTGGGAGCGATGGGAAAGCTGTTCTTCCTGATCTTCTACTTCAGCCTGCTCGTGCACCTGTCGTCGCAGGACGTCCTCTTCTCGCTGCTCGCGGCGATCATCGGCCTCGCGGCGAGCTGGCTGGTGCAGGCGATCCCCGGCGCGCCGCCGTCTCGGCAGGTGCACGGCGGCATCGCGGCAGTGTACGAGCGCATCGAGGACCTGCTCGACACGCTCGTCGACCTCGTATCCAGCGGTCGAGCCGACAGACGCCTGGTGCGTGAGCTGCGCTCAGCCCGCACCGCGCTGGAGCACACCGTCGATGACATCAACGGGCCGCTCGAGCGGATGTCGGGGGATCAGATGAATCCGATGCGGATGCGCGTGCTGCGCATGCGCATCTTCGACGTGCAGCTGGCAGCGGAGAATCTGCTGACGCTGCTGCCGGTCGTCCCCAGCATCACGATCACGGTCGACGAGCGCGCGCGCCTCGCCGGCGACCTCGTCGCCACGAGCGCCGAGATCTCGGCCTTCCGCGGCTCGGCCGCGCCGCCGGAGCGTTCGCGCAAGGACTCGGAGCTGCCCCCGGGGCTCACCGGCGAGGTGCGGC
>NZ_JANJFJ010000664.1:0-1239 GCF_024626565.1 Microbacterium sp. zg.Y909 | reverse complement strand
GGCGTCGCCGCGGACGGGCGCTACCTCACGCTCACGACCTGCAGTCCGATGTGGTCCACGGCGGAGCGCCTCGCGGCGTATGCGGTGTTCGACTCATTCACTCCGCGTGCCGACGGCCCCCCGGAGTCCTTGGCAACCGTGGAAGGGGCCTGATGTACGCAGCGCTGTGGCGGATCCTCCCGGGCCCGTGGTGGGTCCGCGTGGTGATCCTGATTCTGCTGGCGGCGGCCGTCGTCTACGCCCTGTTCTTCCACATCTTTCCGTGGGTCTCCGAGCTGATCGCTCCCGAGGACGTCACCGTCCAGTGAGCGGCCGGGTGCTGGTCGTGGACAACCACGACAGCTTCGTGCACACCGTCATCGCCTACCTGCAGGAGCTCGGCGCGCAGGCATCCGTGGTCGAAGCGGACGAGATCCGCGATCCGGATGCCGCTATCGCCGGTTTCGCGGGCGTGCTCGTATCGCCCGGTCCCGGCACGCCGGCCCGTGCCGGGGCGTCGATCGCCGTCGTCCAGGCCGCGGCACGGGCGCAGATGCCGCTTCTGGGCGTGTGTCTCGGCCACCAGGCGATCGCGGCCGCCTTCGGGGCGGAGGTGGGGCATGCTCCCGAACTCGTCCACGGGATGACCAGCGCGGTGCACCACGATCACGACGCGCTCTACGCGGGGCTCCCCGACCCCTTCATCGCCGGTCGGTACCACTCGCTGGCGGTCACCGAGCGCACCCTCCCTGCCCAGCTGCGTGTGACCAGCCGCACCGATTCGGGCGTGGTGATGGGTCTGACCCACCGCACCCTCCCACTGGACGGCGTGCAGTTCCACCCCGAGAGCGTGCTCACCGAGGGCGGGTACCGGCTGCTGGGCAACTGGCTGGAGCGAGTGGGCGTGGCGGATGCCGCCGCGCGCGGCGCGGGCCTGCACCCGCATCGGGCACAGGAGGGCTAGGAGCCGGTGCAGTAGGTCAGCTCGACCGTGGAGTGGATCGGCACGTCGCCGGGTGCGAGGGACTGCGACAGCACCGTGGGACCCCCGGGTGTGGCGGGGCACGACGGGTCCTCCACGGGAAGCACCGTGAGCTGCAGGGCATCGGACTCGAGTTCGCGGGTGGCCGCGTCGAGCGTGTAGCCGGCGACGTTGACGAGCGTCACACTGCCGGTGGCGACCTCGAGGTTCACGACGGTGCCGCGTGGCACGTCGGCGCCGGCTTCGTACGAAGCCCACAGCACGAGACCTCGGGCGGC
>NZ_JANJFJ010000079.1:0-3640 GCF_024626565.1 Microbacterium sp. zg.Y909 | reverse complement strand
GCGAGCGGCACGTGCTCCGCCAGCAGCGCGGCCAGCAGGCGGCGGTTGCCGTCGAGGTAGTCGCGCACGTCTTCCAGCCAGCCGGCGCCGGCGCTGTACGCCGCGGTGTTCGCGAGCGCTCCGAGCGTGGACGTGCCGTGGCCCGCCCAGGGCCCGAAGGTCTCCCAGGCTTCGGCATCCGCGTCATTGGAGAGGATCACCTGCGCGCACTTCAGTCCCGCCAGGTTCCACGCCTTCGAGGCGGATGCCGCGGTGAGAGTGTGCGCGGCCGCGGCGTCCGACACCGACGCGTAGGGCACGTGCACCGCCGGACGGTACACGAGCGGGGCGTGGATCTCATCCGAGAAGACCCGACCCTCCTTGGCAGCGACCAGCTCGGAGAGGGCGATCAGCTCGTCGCGGCGGAAGACGGTGCCCAGCGGATTGTGCGGGTTGCACAGCACCACCATGCCGGCGCCGTCGTCGAAGGCGCGTCCGATGGCGTCGAGGTCCATCGTCATGCGACCGTCGACCTCGACGCTGGGGACCTCGATGACCTCGCGCCCGTGTAGCTGCGGCACGAAGAGGAACGGCATGTACGCGGGAGTCGGCACGATGACGGCGCTCCCCGGGCGGGTGAACTTCTCGATCGCCAGCTCGAAGGCGGCGATGACGTCGGGCACGGGGTGCACGCGCTCGGCGGGCACCGCCCAGCCGTACGTCGCGGCGTACCAGTCCGCCGTCGCCGCGGCCATGTCGCCGGCGACCTGGGCGGGGAGGTAGCCGGTGAGACCCCGGTTCAGCGCTGCCGTGAGCGCGTCGTTGATCGCGGGGGCGAGCCCGAAGTCCATCTCGGCGACGAACGCGCCGATGGTGTCGGGAAACGTCGTCCACTTGACGCTGCCGGCGGCACGCAGGTCGCGCTCGGTGATCGCATCGAAGTCGGGGTGCGGGGCCATACTCATGTCGTGGGCAGCTTCACCGTGCCGGTGCCCGGGTGCTCGTGCGGCATGCGGTCGCGGTCGTAGGTGATGTCGGTGAAGCCGTGCGGCTTGGGCTTGCCGTCGTCGTCCAGGCTGACGAAGACGATCTTCTCGATCGTGAGGATGCGCTGCCGAGTGATCATGTTGCGCACGACGGCGCGCATCGTGAGCGAGGTGCGGCCGAAGTGGGTCGCGGTGAGCCCCATCTCGATGAGATCGCCCTGCAGGGCCGAGGCCTCGAAGTTGATCTCGGAGATGAATTTCGTCACCACTCGGTAGTTGCCGAGCTGGAGGATGGCGTAGATCGCCGCTTCCTCGTCGATCCAGCGCAGCAGACTGCCGCCGAACAGCGTGCCGTTGGCGTTGAGGTCCTCCGGCCGCACCCACTTTCGGGTGTGGAAGTTCACACCCTCCTCCGACCAGTACCAGGCAGATTCATCCGTACGCGTCATGCCTCCACGCTACGCCTCTCGGCTCTGGGGCTGTCCTCCGGCGGCCGGACGTGCCATGCTCGAGAGATGGGGTTGTCACCCTGCGTGGTCACGCAGGCGTGCAAGCGTCGGGGGGCGTGCATGAGAATCTTCGTCATCGCGGAGTCCGCGGTCACGAACTCGTTGGGGCGCGCGATCAGTCTCGCTGTTGTGGGGACCGAACGCGCGACGACGGAGTTGTGGGCGGTCGACGACGGTCCGGTGTGGACCGGCGCACGGCACTTCGACCTGGACATCCGCCGCTTCGACGGCAGGGATCCCGCTGCGCTCATCGCCCGCATCCGAGACGCGGCTGCCGACGGGCCGGTGCTGGTCTGGATATCCAAAGGCTTCTCGCCGCTGGACCGCATCGCCTCGGCGCTGGCGGGTCGGCCGAACACGACCGTCATCGCCGACTTCGACGACGACGACGTGAGTCTCATGCGCGAGCAGGTGGCGAAGTCGTGGAAGACGGCCGTGCATCTCAACGTGCTGCACCGCAAGTCGCCCACGCAGGTGCGCAGGGCGCAGACTCGCATGGCGCGCGCCGCGGACGGCTACACATTCTCCAGCCGCACGCTCGAGCGCACCTACCTTGACCGGGACCTGCCCCGGCGTGCGTCGGCGATCGTTCCGCACGCCCGTCCCGACGGGTGGCTCGTCGCCGAGCGCGGCGCGCGTGCGGCCGGGCCGCTGCGGCTCGCCTACCTGGGCACGGTGCGTCCGCACAAGGGCGCCGACAAGGTGCTCGCCCTCGTGGAGGCGATGCCCGAGATTCACTTCTCGAGCTTCTCGGGCTCTTTCCGCCCCGCCGGGGGTGGCGCGACATGGCACTCGATCGGTGCCGAGGCGGCGCTGTCGGACGTGTATGCCGATATCGACTTCACCCTGGTTCCCCAGGACCTGCTGAGCAGTGCGGCCCGCAACCAGCTCCCGTCGAAGATCGTCGAAGCGGCCGTGTTCGGAGTGGCCGTGGTCGCCACGCCCACTCCGGTCATCGAGGAGTACTGCGCGGGCGCCTACGTGCCGATCGAGGACTGGAGCGACCCGCAGGACGTCGCGCGACGCATCCGGGCGGCGGACCCCGTCGCGCTGGGAGCGGCCATCCGCCGGGTGTTCCTCGACCGGTTCTCCTCCACCGTCTCCGGAGCCGCGCTCGGGCGGCTGCTCGAGGAGGTCCCGGCGCACGCGCCCTCGCGGTAGCGACGCGTGCGCCGATCGACAGCGGGTCACCTCATGCGGGCACCCGCGTTGCGGGCAGTTCCGCTGCCTGCTCGATGCGCAGGCGGTCGACGAGCCTGCCCGAGGGCAGCTCGACGTCGGCGTACGTCAGGACGGCATCCTTCGGGATGTCGCGGACGGTACGGCATCCCTCGGCGACGCCGATGGGGAGCAGGTCCTCGTCGCTCGTGACATCCGCCCGCTCCGCGACCCCGTAGGTGTGGTAGCCGCCCAGACCGTCGATGACGGTGCCCGCCGGCAGGTCCTCCTTGGCCACGGCGACCACTTCGACGGTCGGCGCGCCCAGCGGCTGCAGAGCGGCATCTCGGAAGAGCACCGCGCGCGCGACCGTGTTCGGCACTTCGAAGTGGCACAGGTGGTACGGCGTGTAGAAGCTGTAGAGCGGTCCCTCGCCGAGCTTGTACAGATTCAGGTAGTGCCGCTGCTTGGGGTCGTCATGGGTGGCCAGCACGAAGACGCCCGGTCCGGGCTGGGCGCCCACGACGTAGTCGACGACGCCGCCGCGGCGCTCGAGGTCCTCGACGTCGTACGCGCCGGTGAGCTCGTCGACGTGGCCGTGGTGGTCCGCTCCCCGCATCCCGCGGCGCTCCACGGTCATACCGGTCGCGTTCGCGACGATCGCCTGTTCGAACGACACCTTGGTGCCGTCGGCGAAGCTGGTGACCATGTAGGGATCCTGTCCCCACTTGGCGGCGAAGCCGGCCTGTGTCGTGGGGGTGCGGTATTCGTCCTGCAGCCCTTTGATGTTGCCGCAGACGAGCGGACGCAGACCCAGCCCCCGCACGAAGCGCACCAGGTTCATCTCGACTCCGGGCTGGTCACCGTCGCATCCGGTGAGGATCACCCCGGCATCCTTCGCCCGCCGGTGCAGGATCGGCCCGACCGTGCCGTCCACCTCGGCGTTCATCAGCACGATGTCCTTGTGAGCGCCGATGGCGTCCAGCACCACGTGGCAGCCGTACTCGA
>NZ_JANJFJ010000078.1:0-11711 GCF_024626565.1 Microbacterium sp. zg.Y909 | reverse complement strand
GCCTCGATCACCGCGTCGATGGATGCCGCGTGGTTCGCCGCGCGGAAGTCGGTCGTGACCGCGACCGCCCCCGCGGCGACGGCGGCATCCACCTCCGCTGCGGTCGCCGCGCGCCTGACGTCGGTGACCCCCGCCTCGCGCAGCGCAGCCTCGGCCTTCTCCAGCGTGCGGTTCACCACCACGCTCACGCGCATGCCCGGCACGCTGTGGGTGATCTGGTTGATAAGCCCACGCCCCATGAAACCGGCGCCGACGATGGCGACCCCGATCGGCCGCCCTTCGGCCTCGCGCTTGTGCAGCGCGGTGTCGATGATGATCACGTCGGGTCCCCCGAGACGGCCGCGAGTTGCTCGCTGGTCCAGGTGTCCAGCAGCGGCCACGACATGTCCTTGGGCGACGCGTCCGCGACGGGGAGCGGCCAGGAGAGCCCGAGCGCCGGGTCATCGTGGCGCAGGCCGCGTTCGGCGCCGGGGGCGTATGCCCCGCTCACCATGTAGCTCACCTCGGTCTCGTCGACGAGCGTCTGGTACCCGTGGGCGAAGTAGGCCGGGACGAACAGGGCTCGCCGGTTCTCGGCGCTGAGCTCGATCGACACATGCTGCAGGCGGGTGGGCGACCCCCAGCGCATGTCGACGATTGTGTCGACGATCGCGCCTCGCGTGCAGCGGATGAGCTTGCTCTCGGCATGCGGCGCCACCTGGAAATGCATGCCGCGGAGCGTGCCGGCGCGGTAATTGAAGGAGATGTTGGCCTGCTCGACATGGGGATCGAGTCCTGCCTCGGCGAACTCCGCGCGGTCGAACGCCCGGGCGAAGAACCCGCGGTCGTCCTGGCGCGCCTCGAGATCCACGATGGCCACGCCCGCGATCGGGGTGGGGGTGAAGATCACGGCATCCTCCAGAAGAGTTCGTCATCGACCTGGCCGGTGCGGCGCAGGTAGTCGAGCTGGGCGAGTCGGGTGAAGCCCCGGCTGAGGAACAGGTCGGTGTCGAGGTCCACGGATTCGAACACCGACAGGAGCTGCTCGACACCCGTCTGCGCATTCCATTCGCATTCGAAGCCGGGAAGCACCTCGCGGATGCGGTCGAACGACACCCGGTAGCTGCGGTTGTCGCCCCCGCTGGCGCCGAAGCTCAGCTCCGCCTCGGGGAGCGCTTCGCCGATGATCTCGGCGATCTCCCGCACCTGGTAGTTCTGCTCGTCGGAGCCGACGTTGTATATCTGCCCCCTCACCGCTTCTGCGGGGGCCTCGAGGGTCATCCGAATCGCGCGGGCGATGTCGAGGGCGTGCACCAGCGGTCGCCAGGGTGTGCCGTCGCTGGTCATCGCGATTCTCCTCGTCGTCCACGCGAGTCCGGCGAGGTTGTTGAGCACGAGGTCGAAACGCATGCGTGGCGACGCGCCGAACGCGGTGGCATTGCGCAGGAACGTCGGGCTGAATGACTCGTCGGCCATCGGCCGCACGTCGCGCTCGACCATCGCCTTGCACTCGGCGTAGACCGTCTGCGGGTCGATCGGGGAGTTCTCGTCCACGACCCCCTCGGCGACGCCGTAGACACTGCACGAGGACATGTAGACGAAGCGCCCCACGCCGGCTTCTTTGGCGAGGGTCGCCAGCCGCACGGAGCCGGCGTGGTTGATGCTGCGCGTCAATGCGGGGTTGAACTCCCCCAGGGGGTCGTTGGACAGCTCCGCCATGTGGACGACCGCGTCGACCCCGCGCAGATCGTCGGCCGTGAGCGAGCGGACGTCGCGCACGAGGGTCATCGGTGTGAAGTCGACGCCGTTGTACAGCCAGCCCGCCTTGTAGAAGCCGGTGTCCACCGCGACGACTTCGTGTCCGGCGCGCGCGAGCTCGGGAGCCAGCACCGAGCCGAGGTACCCCTCGGTGCCCGTGACCATCACCTTCACGTCAGGACCACACCTTCCACGGAGCCTTGTCGGTATCCCAGAGCTGGTTGAGCTCCGTCCAGTCGCGGTAGGTGTCCATGCCCATCCAGAACCCGTCGTGGCGGTACACCCCCATCTGCCCGTCTGCGGCGAGCGTCTGCAGCGGCTTCTTCTCCAGCAGCAGGTCGGGGTCGTCGTCGAGATAGGTGTCCACCATCTCCCTACGGAAGCCGAAGAACCCGCCCGACACCCACCCGTCGGCCATCGTCGGCTTCTCGTTGAACTCCGTCACCTCATCGCCGTCGACGTGCATCTCTCCGAACCGGCTCGTGGGATGCACGCCTGTCACCGTGCCGATCTTCCCGCTGGCGACGTGCTGACGGTAGAGCGCGTCGAGGTCGACGTTCCCGATGCCGTCGCCGTAGGTCATCATGTAGAACGGCTGGTCGAGGTACTCGCGCACCCGCTTCACGCGCGCGCCGGTGCCGGTCAGCAGCCCGGTTTCCACGAGCGTCACCTCCCAGTCCTCCGACGGGGTGTGCCCGTGCCAGTCCACTGACTCATCGCCGGCGCCCAACTGAACGGTGAAGTCGCGTTCGAACTTTCCGTAGTCGAGGAAGAAACGGCGGATCAGATCGCCCTTGTACCCGAGGCACAGGATGAAACGTCGGAAGCCGGCCGCCTCGTACGTCTTCATGATGTGCCAGAGGATCGGCTTGCCACCGATGTCGATCAGCGGCTTGGGCAGCTTCTCGCTCGCCTCCCGGATGCGCGTCCCCATGCCACCGCAGAGGATGACGACGGGGATATCGGCTTTCGGGGGAACTTCGGTTGTCGGTTCAGCTGCCATGTCGGCGCGCTCCTCTCTGGTGTGGTCGGCGTCGCCGGCGACCGGGTGTCATCGCGATGGCGATGGTCAGTGGGCCGTGTCGCCCGGGGCGAGTACGGCGCGGAAAGTGCGGAACAGGATGCCGATGTCCCCGAGCAGCGACCAGTTCTCGACGTAGTACAGGTCGAGGCGGAGGGACTCCTCCCATGACAGGGCGGACCGTCCGCTCACCTGCCAGAGACCGCTCATGCCGGGCTTGACGATCAGGCGTCGTTCGGCGGCGAAGTCGTAGAACGCCACCTCGCCTGAGCGCTGCGGCCGAGGCCCCACCAGGCTCATGTCTCCCAGGAGCACGTTCAGCAGCTGGGGGAATTCGTCGAGCGAATGCTTGCGCAGCACGCGCCCGATCGGCGTGATGCGGGGGTCCTGCTCGATCTTGAACAGCGGGGCGTCGTCCTTGCCCTGCTCCGCGAGCAGCTGCGTCAGCATGGCGTCGGCGTCAGGCACCATCGTGCGGAACTTGATGAGCCGGAAGGGGCGTCCGTCCTTCCCGATCCGCTCCTGGCGGTAGAAGACCGGCCCCGCGCTGGACGCCCTGACCAGAGTCCCGAGGATCACGAATAGGGGAGCCAGCAGGATGAGGAGCATCACGGATCCGACGATGTCGACGGTGCGCTTGACCAATCTCTGGCGGCCGGTGTACCGCGGCGTCTCCACGTGCACCAGGGGAAGCCCGGCTACCGGCCGGGTGTGCAGGCGCGGGCCGCCGATGTCGGTGAGGCTCGGCACGAGGATCAGGTGCTGACGGCCTGCTTTCAGCCGCCAGCTGATCTCCTTGACCTTGCGCACCGGCAGCGCCGCGTCGCTGGCGACGATGAGGGTGTCGGCATCCACCATCGACATCATCATGATGACGTCGTCCGCCGGCCCGAGGAACGGTACGCTCGCGCCACGGCACGTGAAGTCTGAACGGCTTCCCGGGCCGCTGAGACCGACGACGAGATAGCCCGCTTCGGGGTTGCGGTCGAGTTCGGCCGTGATGCGCGCGTTCTCCTCGTCGTCGCCGATCACGAGCGCCCGCGCCATGCCGCGGCCCGCCCGCCGGTGAGCTTTGAGCCGCTGGCGCCACAGGTAGCGCGTGATGAGGAGGCAGGCGAGGCCCAGCGGGAACCCGAGCAGGATGTAGCCCCGGGAGACCGGCGTCATCGTGAGGTAGGACACCACAGCCAAGATTGCGAAGAGGTGCACGGCCGAGCTGATCACGAGTCGGTACTCGGACATGCCCATCCCGACGACGCGTTCGCCGCGCGATCCCGAGACCGCCAGCGCCACCTGCCAGCCCACGATGAGCGCAACGGAGAGCCACGTGTAGCTGAGGGCGGTATCACCCAGCTGACGGGTGTGGTCCCCGACCGTCGCCGAGAACCACACGTACTGCGAGAGGAACACCGCGATGAAGATCACCACGGAGTCCGACAGCCACAGCATGCGCCGATAGGCGAGCCGCCAGTCGACGGCCGCCACTTCGGCGGTCGACAGCGCCGCCAACGGATTCAATGCCACGTTCCCCCCCAAAAGGCTCGTGTTCGTTCAACAGGTGCGCCCGCGCGGGCGCGTCAAGGCAGCGTCTCGGCGCCGCCGTTCTTCCCCGACTCCCGGAACCGCGCACGCGAATTCCTGAGAGTCTCATCCCCGGATCTGGAAGCCACGCCCCCCGGCATGCTCCCGCTTTTCGGCTTGGTCTCGTCCCCATCGAGGCGGGCGAAGTCCGGAAATTCCAGCAGGTCCATCTCTGCGCTGTCGGCATCGCGATCGCCTGCGTCGAATGACAGGTAGGACTCGGTCAGGTAACTGGTCGCGCCGCGCGCGGTGACGCGGTTGGCCACTGTGCCGGCCAGACGTGCGCCGACCTTCTCGAGAGAGGCCGTGGCCGCCCGGATGGCGTCACGTCTCGTTCGATCCACGGCGACCACCAGCAGCACGCCCCCGACGCTTCGGGAAAGGATCGCGGCATCCGGGACGGGCAGGAGAGGCGGCGTGTCGTAGAGCACGACGTCGTAGATATCCTGCAGGTGGGCCATCAGATCGCGCATGTGCCGCGACCCCAGGAGCTCGCTCGGGTTGGGCGGTATCCGACCCGAGGCCAGCACGTGCAGGTTCGGCGATCCCCAGGTCTGGACCACCTCGGCGAAGAGCGCGCGACCGATGAGCACGTCGGTGAGGCCGGCGCCGCCCTCCAAAGAGAGAGACTCGTGGATCTGCGGGCGGCGGAGGTCCGCTTCGACCAGGAGCACGCGTGACCCGTTCGCAGCGATCGAATTGGCGAGGTTGAGCGCGACCGTGGACTTTCCGTCGCCGGGCCCGGGGGACGTGATGGTGAACGTCGCGGGACCGTCGATGTCGAGGAACTGCAGGTTGGTGCGGAGGATGCGGAACGACTCCGCCGCCGGGGTGCCGAGGCCGTCGTCGATGAGGGCCGCCTCACCGCGGCCGCGGGAGATCTGCGGGATCGCCCCCACGATCGGGGCGTCGGTCACCGCCTCGACGTCCTCCGTGGAGCGGACCCGGGTGTCGATGAGTTCGCGCAGGATCGCCGCCAGCGTTCCCAGCGCAAGCCCCGCGAACAGGCCGATGCCCAGGTTGAGCAGGACGTTCGGGCTGATCGGCGTCGTGGGCGCCTCGGCGAAGCGCACCTGCGTCATCTTCACCGGGGTCATCGCCGTCGGGACCGTGCCGTCAGCCGCGACCGCACCGGTGGTCGACTCGACCTCCGACACCACGACCGACAGGTTCGTGATGATGGCGTTGGCGATGCTCGCCGCCATGGCAGGCGACGAGTCGCTGACCGTCACCTCGAGCATCGTGGTGGAAAGCGGGATCGACACATCGATGCGGGCTGCGAGCTGGGCCGGCGTCACGTCGAGGCCCAGCTCCTCGATCACGCGCGAGGTGACGATCGGCTCGGTGGCGAGGCTCGCATACGTGCTGACGCGGCGCTCGGTGAACGCGTTGCCCTGCGTGAGCTCGTTGACGCTCGCCCCGGTTTCGCTCGTGATCAGCGCAACGCTGGTCGCCGAGTACACCGGCTTCGTGGTCGTAGCAGCGACCCACCCGGCGAGCGCTCCGGCGAGCGTCACAGCGAGGATCAGAATCCACGACCGCCGAACGATCCGCGCGTAGTCACGACTGCCCATACATTCCCCATCACGTAGGCCACGACGGAGACTGCCCCAGCTGTTCCCCAGCTAGCCCCCCGGCTTGCGCCGACGATACGCACCGGAGGCAGGGAACCGCAAGGGCTATCTGCGATCCGGTGTTTCGGATAGGGTGGCCACGCGCGCCCCCCGACCGCACCGCACTGCACTCTGGGGGATTGCCATGCGTCAAGATGTTTCCGCGCCGAGCGGGTCGTCGGGGGAGAAGACCCTCCTCACTCTGCTGTGGGTCGAGTCGACGACGGACTCCACGGCGGCCGGTGCTCATCTGCGCGGCACCCTCGCGCGCCTCGCGCCCGAATTGTTCGACCTGCGCGTGATCACGCGGTCGACCGACGGACCGTCGTGGCTGCCGGGGCGGCTGCGCAAACCCTGGCGCATCATCTCGGTTGTCGGCCGTGCGAAGCTGGCGCGCCCGCGCGGCGTGCTGCTGGCGCGGTGGAGCCCGTTCGTGGCCCTGGTGAGCCGGCGGTGGACCCGGCGCGGGAGGCCACTCGTGCTGTTCGTCCAGGGAAACCTCGACGACCTCTACGATTCGAACCCCTGGACGCGCCGCGCGCCGTGGCTGACGAACCTCGCGCTGGCCTCGATCCGCGAGGCGACGGCGGTGGTCACGCCGAGCGCCGGGCTGGCGGAATGGGTCGGCACGGTTCGCGGAGCAGGGGAGCAGCCGACGGTGACGGTCATCCCCAACGGCGTCGACCTGCCACTGTTCGAGAGCGCGCGCAAGGACGCCGATCAGGTGCGCGAGCCCTCGGCGGTGTTCTTCGGCAACATGGCCACCTGGCAGGGCGTGGACACGATCTTGCAGGCGCTCGCCGATCCGCGCTGGCCCGCTGACCTCGCGCTCACGGTGATCGGAGACGGTCCCCTCGCCCGTGAGGTCGCCGACAGCGTCGACCCGCGCGTGCGCTACCTCGGGCGCCGCTCGAAGAGTGAGGTGGCGGCTGTCGTCGCCGGAGCCGAGATGGCATTGGCGACGCGAAGCGACGTCGCCGCCAGCGCCACCGGGGTGTCTCCGTTCAAGGTCATCGAAGCCGCCGCGGCCGGTACGCCTGCCATCGTCACCCGCGTTCCCGGCCAGACCGAGCTCGCGACCGACATCGGGGGCGCGGTGCTCATTCCGCCGGGCGATCCGCAGGCGCTCGCGCAGGCCGTCGCCGACCTTCACGCCGACCCGGAGCTGCGGGCACGCCTGACCGACCGTGGGCTGGCCGGCGTGCGCGCCTACGACTGGGCCTCGCGCGCGGGCGACCTCGCCACGGTGGTCACCTCGGTCTCCGCCTCCGCGAGTCGTCCGACGGCGGACGCCACCCGGCTGGCCGGTCAGCGCCGATGACGGCCCTTTCCGAGCGCCGACAGGCGAGGGCGGGGGCCCCGGGCGGCGGGCCCCCGATGGATGCGCTCAAGTACTGGCTGGTGTGTGCCACGCTCGCGCTCGGTGCCATCGTCGCCGCGCTCAGCCACGCGCTGCTGCCCGGCAAGCTGTTCCTCGACGAATCGATCATCCGCCGCTTCATCGGCGGCGCGCTCCGTGTCGAGGGACCCAGCTCGTACGGGACGACCGCGTGGCTGTACCGGGTCACCGGGCTGGCGGACATCCCCAACCTGTTTCCGGTCCTCGCCTACCTCGTGTTCGCCGCGGGCGTGCTCATCGCCATCACATGGCGCGGCATCCCCGCCATGTCCTTCCCTGAGCTGGCGGTCGTGGCAGGTTCGCTGTTGCTGGGGGCGGTCTATCTCTCCCAGTACTCGAAAGAGTTCTTCGTCCTCCCCCTGGTCATCGTGCTCATGCTCGCGCGCCGCTCTTGGGTCATCGAGGTCACCTGGATCTGTCTTGCCCTGCTCTACGCGGGGTTCGTGCGGCAGTACTGGTTCCTGGTCCTCGTGCTCTACCTGGCCCTGCGCCTGCTCATCCCCCGATTGCGTTCGGCGTGGCTGCTCGTTCCCATCGTCATGATCGGGTTCGCCGCGATGACCCTGGCGTTCAACCTCGTGCTGGGCACCGACCTCACGTTCTTCCGCACCGACACCAACAACGCCTTGTACATCGATCGCTCCACACGCATCGACGACCTGATCCCGGGGGAGTCGCTCCCCATCCAGTGGCTGAACGCGGTCGTGATGATCCTCGCGATCGCCTTCCCGGTGGCCCTGGTCCTGTCGGGGGAACCCCTCCAGATGATCACCGGCCTCTTCGTGGCGCTGTGCTGGGTTCTCGTGGCGCTGCGCTCCGCGCGCGTCGTCGGCAGGCCCGGTCCCGGAGTGATCCCACTGGCGTTCCTGCTGGCCTTTCTCATGGTGCAGTCGGTCTTCGAACCGGACTTCGGGTCGTATGTGAGACACATCACGCCGCAGCTGCCGCTCTTCCTGGCGCTCTTCGTTGCCACCGACAGGCGGCCGGGAGTCGGATCATGAAGATCGTCCACGTGACCGAGACGCTCGTGGGCGGGGTGCTCGCGGCGCTCCTGGCGTTGTCCGCCCGACAGGCGGCGCTGGGGCACGACGTCTCGGTGCTGTATCCCGTCAAGGCGACCGTTCCGTCGCCTGACGAGCTGCAGGCCCGATTCCATCCCGACGTGCACCGGGTCGAGCTCGCGTTCCGCGGCCGGGTGTCGGCGTTGCAGACGCTCCACCGTGCCATCCGGCGACTCGGCGACGATGTCGACGTGGTGCACCTTCATTCGACGTTCGCCGGCATCGCCGGGCGGCTCGGACGGGTCGCGCCGCGGGGCAGCGTCGTGGCGTACTCTCCCCATGGGTTCGCTTTCCTCCGCGAGTCCTCCTCCCGGCTCAGCAACGTCGTCGCGCTGACGCTCGAGCGGGTTCTGGAACCGCAGTGTGCGGGACTCGTGCTCGTGTCGGAGTCTGAGGATGCCGTCGCCCGTGACCGTCTGCGCGGTTCACGGCGGCATGTGCTGCGCAACGGCATACCGGTCGACGGCCTCCCTATGGCCTCGGGCGGCGCGAGCGGCCTGCCCCTCGTCGTCGCATCCGGCCGACTGGGAGAGCAGAAGGGGCCCGACCGGTTCGCGGACATCGCCAGGGCGCTCGCCGGCCGGGCGGAGTTCGTCTGGATCGGCGACGGCTCGGCGGAAGCGCGAGAGCGCTGGATCGGGGACGCGCCGGTGAGGGTGACCGGGTGGCTTCCGCACGATCAGGTGGTCGCGCAGCTCGCGGCATCGGACGTGTTCCTCTTCCCCAGCAGGTGGGAAGGCATGCCGATCTCGCTCATGGAGGCGCAGGTGATGGGGGTCCCCGCGGTGGCCACCGACATCGTCGGCAACCGCGACGTGATCGTCGACGGTGAGACGGGCTACCTCTGCGACGACGTCGACCAGATGGCGGCGGCGGTGGCGCGGCTCATCGACGATCCCGAGGAGCGGCGCAGGCTCGCCCGACGCGCCCGCGGGGTGCAGCCGGAGCGGCTGTCGGACTCCGCGCTGGGACCGGCGTCGATCGGGATCTACCAGCGGATGCGGCAGCGGACCGCGGGGGTCAGCGCCGCAGGATGAGCACCGCGTCGGTCCAGCCGGGGGGCCACGCGACGGTGACGTCGGCGCCCGCGGTGCCCGAGGAGACGAAGAGCTCTGCACCCGACGCCGGATCCGCCCAGTGGATCTCGAAGGCGGCCGTCGGGTGCACCGCCGTGGTGTCCACGCGGACGTTGCCGCGCGGCTCGCCGAAGTACACCAGTGCCCCTCGGCCGTCCGGCAGCGTCGCCGCACTGACCGCGTCGGTGCTCTCGGGGGTGCCATAGCCGTCGGGGAGCAGGCGCCCGGCCGGCGTGTCCGCGCTGACCGGGGTGAGCTCAGCGTCGCCCTGGCGGGCGAGCAGCGAAGCGAGCGTCCCGATGTCCCGCGCGCTGTCGTCGGCGAGGGCTTCTTTCCAGCCATCGCTCACCCGCCACACGAAGGAGTGGCCGTATGAGAACCCGGCGGCGCCGGCGAACAAGGCGTGATACGCCTGGGCGCGGAGAGCGCGGCGGTCGAGCTGGGGCTCCCCCTCCCGCCCTGCGTAGTAGGCCTCCCAGAGGACGACGGGCCTGACCGTCTCCCGCGCGTACTCTGCGGAGACTTGGGTGGCGGGGTAGGCGCCGCTGTACGCGGCGGAGATCGTGTACCAGGGCTCGCCGCCGAAGTGCTCCTCCGCGGTCTTGCGCCGTGCCGTGTGGTACGACATCAGCTGAGGAACCGACGCGCCCTCCTGCAGCGCCCTCCCCATGACGTTCGTCGCTTCGACGCGGGAACCCCGGCCGAGACCGCCGGGCACGCCCGCGGTGGACTGCTCAGTGGCATCCGGCTCGTTGTCGCCTCCCAGCAGCCACCAGATGTGGTCGAGATGCCCGTAGCGGTCCGCGAGGAAACTCCCGTAGCTGCCGGCGCGACGCGTGGTGAGGTGCCCGCGCCACCCATCGCCCCATCCGCCGTACCACGAGGGGACGAGGCAGGCCACGAGACCGAGGTCTCGACACTTCTGAACGCACCAGTCGATGTGGCCCCAGTAGTCGTCCCCGTCGGCCGAGGTCTGCGGCGAGTCCAGCATCCCCGTTGCCGTGAACGGGGTGTGACCGTAGACGTTGTCAGCCTGCGGCGAGAAGTCCAGCACCGACATCTGCAGAGCGGTGTACCCGGTCTCCCGGCGCGCTGTCGCCAGTGTCTCGAAGTCCTCGCGCGTCATCCGGCTGGGGGCGTTCCATGCCGTGTCGGCGAGGTAGACGAACGGGCGGCCTTGCGCGTCGACGAACCCGCGACCGGTGTCGGAGACGCCGACGGGGAAGGATGTGCCAGGGCGTGCAGTGGCGGGAGGGGTGGCGCCGGGGGTCGTCGGCGCGAGCTCCGGCTCCTGGCTGCGCGCGATCGCCAGGCCCGCCAGCGCGGCGACGGCCACGCCGCTGGCCCCGATCAGCCCGTAGCGCAGCACGGTGCGGCGGTCGAACGTGCGTGGCGTGCCCGGGGGCGGCGTCGACGCTCGGGCATGCCCGACGCCCGCGCGCTCCCCCTGCGCTGATCGTCCCTGTCCGTCCCCATCCGGGTGTGAGATCACGGGACCATGCTAAGGGGAAGGCGGGCACGGCCGGCTTGACGGTCTTGCGGGGTGTGTCACGGCTGTGTCCACGCCGACGAGTAGGTTGGAAGTGTCGTGCGGGAGCGTCCCTGACCGACCGAGGACACACCACCGGGTCCGCGCAGCGCTGCAGGAGGATCGATGGGCGAGATCGTGCTCGTCGCCGTGCTGGGCGCGGTGTGGGTCGTTCTCGGCCTGGGCGTGGCACTGGTGGTGGGCCGCGTCGTCCGCCGTGGCGACGAGGACAGTCGTTTCTTCGGCAGCTGGCACGCGCGTCGCACCGGCCAGGCCCCTCCGCGACGAGCCGATCGCCGCAGCGACGACAGAGACGGCTGACGGCCGCGCGCGGCCGCGCGCCCCGGCTCGCCTGCCGCGCCGCTCAGTCCGGGAGGAAGTACTGCTGCGCCAGCGGCGCGACCTCGAGGTCCTCGGCATCCTTCCGCGTCACCCAGCGGAGCTCGGCGATCTCGGCCGCGGGGCGTGGGCGCTGCGTGCCGATGTCGGCCGCGAAAACGTCGGCGACCACGACGAAGCCGGGTTCGTTCGCGGCGGCGGCGGTGTACGCGCCGAGCGGCTGCAGATCGTGGGGATCCACCCGCACTCCGATCTCCTCGGCGAGCTCGCGGCTGAGGGTCTCGTCCGGGGTCTCGCCCGGCTCGGGCTTGCCGCCGGGCTGCATGAAGGCCGTCGTGCCGGTCTTGCGCACCAGC
>NZ_JANJFJ010000663.1:0-1242 GCF_024626565.1 Microbacterium sp. zg.Y909 | reverse complement strand
GCCGAGGTCAGCGAGATCGTCGCTGACGAGCAGGCCATCGAGGGCGAAGCCGCCACGGAGTCCGCTGCGGACGCCGTGGGCGCCTAAGCCGCCTACGCCGCCATGCCCGAGTAACCGCAGGGATCTGGCCGGGGTGGGCGCAGTGCGCCCACCCCGGCATCCCCGCAGTCATCCCACGAACCTAGGAGCCAGTACCCATGGCAAACTTCACCATCGCCGACATCAAGGCGCTGCGCGAGCAGCTCGGCACAGGCATGGTCGACACCAAGAAGGCGCTGGAGGAAGCTGACGGCGACCTCGAGAAGGCTGTCGAGATCCTCCGCCTCAAGGGCGCGAAGGGCAACGCGAAGCGTGCGGACCGCTCCACCAGCGAGGGACTCGTCGTCGCGCGTGAGCAGGACGGCAAGGTCACCCTGATCGAGCTGAACACCGAGACCGACTTCGTCGCCAAGAACGACCGGTTCATCGCGCTGGCCGACAAGGTGGCCGACGCCGCCGCCGCTGTCGCCGCAGACTCCGTCGAGGCCGCTCTGGCCGCTGACGCGAACGGTCAGACCGTCGCACAGCTCATCGACGACGAGGCCGCCATCATCGGCGAGAAGGTGGAGCTGCGCCGCGTGCGCACGCTCACCGGCGACAACTTCGAGATCTACCTGCACAAGACCAGCAAGGACCTGCCGCCGCAGATCGGCGTCGTGGTCGCCTACTCGGGTGATGACGCCGAGACCGCGCGCAGCATTGCGCAGCACATCTCGTTCGCGAACCCCACCTACCTCTCGCGTGAGGACGTCCCGACCGCCGAGGTCGAGAAGGAGCGTGAGATCGTCACCGAGATCTCCCGCAACGAGGGCAAGCCCGAAGCTGCCCTTCCGAAGATCGTCGAGGGTCGCGTCAACGCGTTCTTCAAGCAGGTCGCCCTGCTCGACCAGGACTACGCGAAGGACAACAAGCTGTCCGTCGCCCAGGTCGCCAAGGACGCCGGCATCACGGTCACGGACTTCGCCCGCTTCAAGGTCGGCGCGTAAGCACCGCGAAAGGCCCGCATCGCTGCCGGTGCGGGCCTTTCCCATGCCCGACGCTAAGTTGTACCCAGACGAGAGGATCACACGTGATCGATGAGGCCACCGGACGCCGGCGCGTCCTGCTGAAGCTGTCCGGCGAAGCGTTCGGGGGTGGCCAGCTCGGCGTCAATCCCGACATCGTCAGCCAGATCGCACGCGAGATCGCCGCGGCGGTCGACCG
>NZ_JANJFJ010000662.1:0-1245 GCF_024626565.1 Microbacterium sp. zg.Y909 | reverse complement strand
CTTCGACACGAAGGAAGTCTGGACCTTCGTGATCTGGGTGCTCTACGCCGGCTACATCCACGCCCGCGCCACGCGCGGGTGGCGCGGCGTGCGCTCGGCGTGGCTGTCGATCATCGGCTTCGCCACGGTGATCTTCAACTTCACGATCGTGAACCAGTTCTTCAAGGGCCTGCACGCCTACAGCGGCCTGAACTGACGCGCTGGGCGGCGCCGCGGCTGGCGCTCACGGCGGACGAGTGGATGCCGCGTCGCGCGAGGGCGGCTGCGTAGGCGCCGCCCTTGCGCGACTGCGGCTGCGTAGGCGCCGCCGACCTTCGGACACGAGCCGCACGACCGCATAATCGGGCCACCCGTTGACCGCGCTTCGGGCGGGGCGTGACGACAGGAAAGGTGGGGCCCTCCTGGCGTCCGGACTTCGGACAGCAGGAGGGCCCCACCAATAAGCCGTACCGGCGTCGGGCAGGTCTCAGGCCGACGCGGTCGCCAGCACGGCCTTGGCCGAGGTCGACCGACGGCGGGTGACCGCGAGCGTCGAGGCGACGAAGGCCAGGACTCCCCAGATCACGAGGCCCGCAGCGCCCGCTCCCACGCCACCGGCGTCGGTGAGCACGCCGAGCATGGCCTGGTAGGCGGGGGTCGTGGGCATGAGGCCTGCGATCGAGGCGAGCACGCCGGGCACGGTCGACACGACGCCGGTGGCGACCGCCAGCACGCCGACCAGCGCGGACACCCAGCGGCCGGCGCCGCCGAGCACGGCCACCAGCGCCTGGTTCACCGCGGCGAACGCGACACCGGCGAGCATGCACAGCAGGGCGAACAGCGACCAGGTGCCGCCGTCGTAGGCTGCGGCCAGCTGCACCACACCGGCGACCAGCAGACCCTGCAGGGCGCCGATCGCCGCCGCCGGCGCGAGCGAGCGCAGCGCGAGCAGCGCCGAGGGCCGGCGCGACGTGAGGGCTCGGCCCGAGACCGCACGCAGCGCCACGAACGAACCCAGCCCGCCGAACCACAGCGCGATCGTCACGAGGAGCGGAACGGCGGATGCCCCGAACAGGTTCGTGCCCAGCCCTTCGGCGGCCACCGGGTCGGCCACGACCGAGGCGAGGTCGGCGGCCTCCTGGTCGGTGTACGACGGGAGCGCCTCGGTCGCGGTGGTGAGGCCGTCCGACAGGGTGTCCGCTCCACCGGCGAGTTCGCCGACACCGTCGGCCAGGGCATCGGCGCCGGTGGCGGCATCCGTAGCCC
>NZ_JANJFJ010000661.1:0-1256 GCF_024626565.1 Microbacterium sp. zg.Y909 | reverse complement strand
CGGACGCACGATCCGCTCGGCCTGGGCATCGAGGGCGTCGGGGTCGTACCGCCAGCGAGGGCCGTCGAAGGTCCTTCCGGCGCGGGCGGCGGCACCAAGCCGCAGCAGGTCGCGGACGGCGGCGACGACCGTCTCGCGTTCGGGCACATCGAGGGGGGCGAGTTCGACGCTGATGCGCACCCCGTCCGACAGCAGGTCCCTGCCCTGCACCCGCCCCGATGTCTCGACCCGACGTGCCGCGCGGCGCGGCGTGCGCTCCGGCACCGCGCCGGCCTCCTCATCACGTGCGATGACCATTCTCAGACCATCTCCAGGGCCGTCTGCAGATCGGGGGCGAACTCCAGCGGCAGTTCGAGGTCCGCCAGCCACGTCGCGGCGTAGCTCGTGAGCTTGCCGTTGGCGTTGTCGATCGCGATGACCCGCCGGCCCATCTGCAGCGCGATCAGCATGGCGTGGAGGCGATCGGTGACGATCGTCTCGCCGGGGGCGAGGAGGGCAACGCCCGTTGCCAGGCGCGCGGCGGCATCGGCGAACCAGCGGTCGGTGGTGCGGTTCATCCCGCGGGTCACGGCACCTTCGACGACGGTGCGGCGCGCGCGGCGGCGGAGGCGATCGGCGAAGGTCATCGCCGGCCAGTCCACGGCTTCGGCCCCGGTGCCCGGCGGCAGAGCGCTCTCATCGTCTCGGCGCAGCAGCTGGACCACCGGGCGCGTCGGGGCGGCGGCGTGAAGTCGCCCCAGCATGTGCACGCTGTCCGGCGCCAGCGTCACATCGGCGACGAGGTCGCGCACCGCCGCGAGCGAGGCGGTGTCGCGCACCGCCAGGCGCAGCTGCGGCCGCGACGCCATGCGGCTGGCGAACTGCGTGCGGTCCGATGCCGCGGCGAAGTGCACCGACTGCGGCTCCTGGATCAGCAGCGTCTCGTCGCGCAGTCGCTCGGCCAGGCGGTAGCGGTGCTCGCTGTGCTGGGGGTAGAGCCCGCCGAAGTTCCCGCCGCCTTGGATGACCACGGTCGTGTGCGAGTCGTAGACCTTCGGCGAGATCGTGCGCCAGGAGTAGGTCGCCTCCACCTGGATGCCGGCACGGCGCCAGAACTCCGCCTGACCGAGCGCGATCACCGAGTCGCCGATGTTCTCGTAGTCGGGAAAGTCGGTCAGCACCAGCGACTCCACGCCGCGGTGCAGCTGCGTGAGCGCGTCGAAGGAGCGACGCTGCATCTCGTCGATGAAGTGCCCGCCGGTGTGCGGGCGGGGTTC
>NZ_JANJFJ010000660.1:0-1259 GCF_024626565.1 Microbacterium sp. zg.Y909 | reverse complement strand
CAGGGCGGGGCGCAGCGGCATCCCGCACCCGCACGAGGAGAGGAGTCACCATGGACAACCGTGACGAGGAGAAGGTGCAGGGCGGCAGCACGAGCACCGAAGAGACCGACACGCTCTCCGGCGGCGAATACTCCCAGCAGCTCGACGACGCGACGCAGTCCGCCGACGAGGTGGTCTCGGAGCCCGACGACCGCTTCGACGGAGGCGTGGGTGACGGCGAGGGCACGGCCGCCGAGGCCGACGAGCGCTTCGGCGACCCCGGTCCGGAGGCGGCAGCTGCCGTGGGCGGCCGGATGGGCTCGGCCAGCGGGCTGCAGCCCGAGACGCAGGGCGAGGACCCGGTGATCGCCGAGCTCGGCGAGGACGGCGAGGGCGACCTCGCACCCGAGGACGTTTAGTCCTCACGCGACAAACGGCGCCGGTTCCCCCGCAGGGGACCGGCGCCGTCGTTCGTGCGGTCTTCGGTCAGGCTTCGCCGAGGATGCTCTGCATCACCTCGAGCGAGATCTCGGTGCGCTCGCCGTCGGCCAGCTCGTGCACCCGGAAGGGGATGCCGTGCTCGAGCAGGAACGCGGCCGTCTTCTCCAGTCGCGGTGCGACGTGGATGTGGTCGCTGCCGAACAGTTTGCAGGTGTAGAGGGGTTCTGCGGATGCCGCGGCCCGCCGCATCTCGACCGTTGACCGACCGTTGATCCGGTACAGGGCCTGCAGGGTCTGCGACGACAGCTCGGTGACGCCGTCGAGCGTGAGCGAGATCGACACGGGGGATTCGGTCATGCTCTCATCGAACCACGTCGGCCCGGCGCCTCACGCCGCGCTGCGGCGCACCGCGCGTGAGAGCGGCTCGGTGGCGGCCATCGCGAGGCTCACCGCGGCGAAGCCCGCGACGAAGGTGAGGACCACCACGAGGATCGGAACCGGCGCGACGATGCCGGTCATTCCCACGATCGGCAGGCAGAGCGCCGTCCCCACGGCCGCGCCTCCCAGCGCCGCCCAGCGCAGGGGCACCGAGACGGTGAGGGTGCGCGAGCGGCGCAGCTGCTGCTCGGGCATGCCCAGCCGGTCGAGTCCCACGATGAGCTCGCGGTCCTCGAGCACGGATGCCGCCTGGGTCACCCCCACCGAGCAGGCGAGCAGCACGAACGCGGCGCCGAGGGTCACCAGCACGCCGACGCGGATGTCGGACAGCAACGTGCCCTGCTCGTTCTCACCGACGGTCTCGAGCAGCCCCATCCCGCCGCCGGCGACGACGGCGATGA
>NZ_JANJFJ010000659.1:0-1271 GCF_024626565.1 Microbacterium sp. zg.Y909 | reverse complement strand
GTGCGCGATACTGGGATCGAACCAGTGACCTCTTCCGTGTCAGGGAAGCGCGCTACCGCTGCGCCAATCGCGCCCGTAAGGGCTGTTCAGTTCTGAGTGGAGGTGGCGACGGGATTCGAACCCGTGTAAACGGCTTTGCAGGCCGGTGCCTAGCCGCTCGGCCACGCCACCGTGTGGTTTGACCCCACGTGCCATGGAACCTCCGGAGAGGTTCCGTACACTCGAGCGGATGACGAGACTCGAACTCGCGACCCCAACCTTGGCAAGGTTGTGCGCTACCAACTGCGCTACATCCGCATTTCGCACCGGATCTCCCCGGCACTTGAATGACTTTAGCCGACTCCGCGCCGAGTGCAAAACCGGCGGCGCCCCGCGCGTGTCTGGCCCTCGTGGTTCGGAGCCGGTCGTGGCATCCGGTATGCTCGTTGAGGCCCCTCGGGGCGACGGGCGATTGGCGCAGTTGGTAGCGCGCTTCCTTCACACGGAAGAGGTCATCAGTTCGAGTCTGGTATCGCCCACCACAGAGACCCCCGGTTCGCCCGGGGGTTTCGTCGTTTCCGGCAGAAGCCGGATGCCGGGCCCTCAGAGCCAGCCGCGCTCCTCCGCGGCCAGCGTCGCCTGCTGGCGGGTCCCCACGGCGAGCTTCGTCAGTACCGCCGACACGTGGTTGCGCACGGTTCCGGGGGCCAGCGACAGCGTGCGGGCGATCTGCCCCGTCGTCTCCCCGCGTCGCCCGGCCCGCAGCACGTCGA
The DNA here is from genome assembly GCF_024626565.1 of Microbacterium sp. zg.Y909. Taxonomy (NCBI): domain Bacteria; kingdom Bacillati; phylum Actinomycetota; class Actinomycetes; order Micrococcales; family Microbacteriaceae; genus Microbacterium; species Microbacterium sp. zg.Y909. The sequence goes on along the minus strand of NZ_JANJFJ010000659.1, from coordinate 519 downwards.
GCTCGCGCGCGGTCAGCGGGCAGCGCTCGTCGCTCAGCGCGTCCGCGGCGATCTCGGGGTCGACGTATCGTGCGCCGGCGGCAACTCGCCGGATGACGGCGGCCACCTCGTCCGCGCCGCGGGACTTCGGGAGGAACCCGGCGACACCGGAGGCCAGTGCGCGCCGTAGCACGCCCGGACGCGCATGACGCGTCACGATGACGCAGCGCGTGGAAACGGTGCGACTGAGGCGCTCGGAGACTTCGACGCCGTCCAGGTGCGGCATCTCGAGGTCGAGCAGGCACACGTCCGGCTTCAGCCGCACCGCTTCGGCTAGGGCGTGGGCGCCGTCGGTGCACTCGGCGACGACGTCGATGTCGTCCTCCAGGCGCAGCAGCGCCGCCAACGCCGACCGGATCATCCCCTCGTCGTCGGCGAGGAGCACCCGGATCACGACCGAACCCCGACCTGGGCGGGCACGGTCATGCTGACGGCGAACTCCCGCGGTGCGCGGCGCACATCGAGCACTCCCCCGGCGTC
>NZ_JANJFJ010000658.1:0-1271 GCF_024626565.1 Microbacterium sp. zg.Y909 | reverse complement strand
GCCAGGCTCGTCATGCCGTTGGGGAAGCGCGCCGTCAGCTGCGCCGCCATGATGCGCGCCACGCCCGGACTGCGCAGAAGGTCCCGATATCCCGCCACGTGTATCCACGCTACCGGGACCCGCGGCGACACGCCGGGGCGGCGAGTCCACAGGATGTTCAGTGTCGGAGGGGGTCCGTAGCGTGGTGCCTGTGGATGGATCTGCCGCGGCGGGGCGAGACCCGCGTGATTCAGCGGCTGGATCCGCCTCGACGAAGATGGCGTCCTGTGGATGAAACGGTGGACAACATGTGTTGTACATGGGGAGAGCGGTGGAAAACTACACGGATGTAACTACTATCCCTAGTGGTGCTTCGGAACGTCGGCACCCATATGTAGTATTGGACTCCCGGCACGGTGAGGTCGGGCACAGCGAAGACTTTTGAAGGGGAACACACTCGACATGGCCATCACGGTTTACACGAAGCCCTCCTGTGTCCAGTGCAACGCGACCTACCGCGCACTGGACTCGAAGGGCATCGAATACGAAGTTCTCGACGTCTCTGAGGATGCCGCAGCGCTCGAGCACGTGAAGTCGCTCGGCTACCTGCAGGCTCCGGTCGTCGTCACCGACGAGGACCACTGGTCGGGCTTCCGTCCCGACAAGATCAACGAGCTCGCGTCGCGCCTGGCCTGATCTCGACCTGCCGCACGGGCGGCGGGTCACTCGATACGGGAAGGAGTTGATGTGCTGACGGCAACGCAGGCACCTCTGCTCGTGTACTTCTCGAGTGTCTCCGGCAACACCGCGCGGTTCATCGAGAAGCTCGGGATGCGCGCCGTGCGCATCCCCGTTCACGCGAACGACGCGCCGCCGCAGGTCGACGAGCCCTTCGTCTTGGTCACCCCCACCTACGGGGGCGGCCAGGGGCGGGGCGAGGAGAAGGGCGCCGTTCCCAAGCAGGTGATCCGGTTTCTCAACGACGAGAAGAACCGACGCCTCATCCGCGGAGTCATCTCCGCGGGCAACACCAACTTCGGCGCGGCCTTCTGCCTCGCCGGTGACATCATCAGCCGCAAGTGCAACGTGCCGCACCTGTATCGGCTCGAACTTTTCGGCACGCCAGAAGACGTCGATCGCGTGAGCGAAGGACTGGAGCAATGGTGGAATCAGCACTGACCGACATGGGTTTCAAGAGCGAGGCGCGATTCGAGGGCATGGACTACCACGCCCTCAACGCGATGCTCAACCTCTACGGCCCGGACGGCAAGATCCAGTTCGACGCCGACAAG
>NZ_JANJFJ010000657.1:0-1327 GCF_024626565.1 Microbacterium sp. zg.Y909 | reverse complement strand
GCACCTGGGCGTACGGCATCGAACCGGAGTCGAACCACACGTCGAACACGTCCTCGATGCGGCGCATCGTGGACTGGCCGGTGGGGTCGTCGGGGTTCGGGCGGGTGAGCTCGTCGATGAACGGGCGGTGCAGGTCCACCTCGCCGTCGGCGTTGCGCGGCAGACGCCCGAAGTCCCGCTCGATCTCCTCGAGCGAGCCGTAGACGTCCACACGCGGGTAGGCGGGGTCGTCGCTGCGCCACACCGGGATGGGTGAGCCCCAGTACCGGTTGCGGCTGATCGACCAGTCGCGGGCACCTTCGAGCCACTTGCCGAACTGGCCGTGCTTGACGTTCTCGGGCGCCCACGTGATCTGCTCGTTGAGCTCGATCAGGCGGTCCTTGATCGCCGTCACGCGCACGAACCAGCTCGAGACGGCCTTGTAGATGAGCGGGTTGCGGCAGCGCCAGCAGTGCGGGTACGAGTGCTCGTAGCTGGCTTCGCGCAGCAGCCGGCCCTCGGCCTTGAGCAGGCGGATGAGCGGCCGGTTGGCATCCATCCACAGCTCGCCGGCGACGTCGGAGACCTGCGGCAGAAAGCGTCCGCCGTCATCGAGGCTCATGATCAGCGGGATGCCGGCGGCCTCGGTGATGCGCTGGTCGTCCTCACCGTAGGCGGGGGCCTGATGCACGATGCCGGTGCCGTCACTGGTGGTGACGTACTCATCGACGAGGATGCGCCACGCGTCGTGCGTGCCCCACGCGTCGGCGTCGGCGTAGTAGTCGAACAGTCTGTCGTAGTGCACGTCGGCGAGCTCGGCGCCCCGCACGGTCTGCTGCACGGCGGCGCGGGCGTCCTCGGCGCTGTCGTAGCCGAGGTCCTTGGCGTAGCCGGCCAGCAGGTCCTCGGCCAGCAGGTAGCGGTGCGACTCCCCCTCGGCGCGGTCCTCGTGCACGTCGGCGGCGCCGTTCGGGCCGCCGGGCACGACGACGTACGTGATGTCGGGACCGACGGCGAGGGCGAGGTTGGTCGGCAGCGTCCACGGGGTCGTGGTCCACGCGAGCGCCCGCACGGCCGTCAGTCCGAGCGACTCGGCCTTCACGCCGACGAGCGGGAAGGTGACGGTGACCGACGGATCCTGGCGCATCTTGTAGACGTCGTCGTCCATGCGCAGCTCGTGGTTGGACAGGGGGGTCTCGTCGCGCCAGCAGTACGGCAGCACGCGGTGGCCCTCGTAGGCGAGGTCCTTGTCGTAGAGCTGCTTGAACGCCCACAGCACCGACTCCATGAAGCTGGTGTCGAGCGTCTTGTAGCCGCGATCGAAGTCCACCCAGCGGGCCTGGCGGGT
>NZ_JANJFJ010000656.1:0-1328 GCF_024626565.1 Microbacterium sp. zg.Y909 | reverse complement strand
CCGTATGCGGTGTGCACGACGCGCGCCGCCGCGGCGAGGTCGTCGCCGCGCACCACGACGGAGATGCGGATCTCCGAGGTCGAGATCATCTCGATGTTGATTCCCGCCGTGCTGAGCGCCTCGAAGAGCGTCGCCGAGACACCCGAGTGGGTGCGCATGCCGGCGCCGACGACCGAGAGCTTTCCGATCTGGTCGTCGTGCACGAGACCCTCGAACCCGATGTCGCCCTGGCGAGCCGAGAGCGCGCGCAGCGCGGTGGCGGCATCGCTCTTGGGAAGGGTGAAGGAGATGTCGGTGCGGCCGGTCGTGGCCGCAGAGACGTTCTGCACGATCATGTCGACGTTGGCGCCGGACTGCGCGATGACGGTGAAGATCTCCGCCGCCTTGCCTGGCACGTCGGGGACGCCCGTGACGGTGACCTTGGCCTGGCCCAGGTCGGTCGCGACTCCCGCGACGATCGGCTCTTCCATCTCTGCTCCTTCTTCGCTGTCGGGCGCACTCATGCCGGGGGCCAGCACGTACGTGCCGACTCCAGACGAGAACGTCGACCGGGCGTGGATCATGACACCGTGACGGCGGGCGTATTCGACCGCGCGGATGTAGAGCACCTTGGCGCCGTTGGCGGCCATCTCGAGCATCTCTTCGCTGCTGACGACGGCGAGCTTGCGGGCCTTGGGGACGACACGGGGGTCAGCGGTGAAGACGCCGTCGACGTCGCTGTAGATCTCGCACACGTCGGCGTCGAGGGCGGCGGCCAGGGCGACGGCGGTGGTGTCCGAGCCGCCGCGGCCCAGGGTGGTGATGTCGCGGGTGTCGCGGTTGAACCCCTGGAACCCCGCGACGATGACGATGGCGCCCTCGTCGAGCGCTTCGCGCAGGCGCACCGGCGTGACGTCGACGATGCGGGCCGCGCCGTGCGTGGCGTCAGTGATCATGCCCGCCTGGCTGCCGGTGAACGAGCGCGCCTCGAAGCCCATGGAGTGGATGGCCATCGCCAGCAGAGCCATCGAGATGCGCTCACCGCTCGAGAGCAGCATGTCGAGTTCACGCGGCGCGGGGATGGGGGCGACTTCGTGGGCGAGGTCGAGGAGCTCGTCGGTGGTGTCACCCATCGCACTGACCGCCACGACGACTTCGTGTCCGGCACGGCGGGCGTCGACGATTCGCTTGGCGACGCGCTTGATGCTCTCCGCGTCGGCGACCGACGAGCCGCCGTACTTCTGCACGATCAACGCCATAGGTACTCCCAGGATCGAGGGCGGATGCCGCACCCAACCGCCCATTCTACAAAGCGCGGCATTGCGCCTCTGCCATGTGACGAGGCCACC
>NZ_JANJFJ010000655.1:0-1338 GCF_024626565.1 Microbacterium sp. zg.Y909 | reverse complement strand
ATGTTCAACGCCGAGGCCGACGTCATGGCCCGCCTGAGCTCGCACCCCTCGATCCTGACGATCTACGAGGCGAGCATCTCCGCCGACGGCCGGCCCTACCTGGTCATGGAGTACTGCCCCACCTCGCTGACCAATCGCTACCGGCGCGAGGTCATGCCCGTGGCCGAAGTGCTTCAACTGTCGGTCAAGATCGCCTCGGCGCTCGAGACCGCCCACCGCTCCGGCCTGCTGCACCGCGACATCAAGCCGTCGAACATCCTCGTCACCGCCTTCGGCTCACCCGTGCTCAGCGACTTCGGCATCGCCGCAGCCGTCAACGGACGCACCGGCGCCGACGAGGTGTTCGCGATGTCGGTGCCGTGGAGCGCCCCCGAGATCGTCGATGAACGGGTGTCGGGGTCGATCCCCGCGGAGATCTGGGGGCTGGGCGCGACGGTCTACTCGCTGCTGGCCGGACGCAGCCCGTTCGAGCGCTCCGGGAGCGGTCAGAACTCCCGTGACCAGCTGAAGAGCCGCATCCGGCGCGCGTCCTACACCCCCATCGGTCGTCCGGACGTGCCAGAACGCCTCGAGGCCGTGCTCGCGCGATCGATGAGCAAGGACCCCGCTGCACGCCAGGCTTCGGCGGCCGAGTTCGCCCACGAGCTGCAGCTGGTGCAGCACGAGCTGGGAATGCCGCACACGGCGCTCGAAGTCGCCGTCGACGAATGGGCGATGGCCGGCGTCGCCGTGGACTTCCAGGACGACCGCGCACGCGGGCCGGTGCGGCCCCGCGTCGAACGTGCGACGCAGCGCCCGCCGCGCGCTCGCGGCGGCGCCCGCCGCCGACTCGATGAGGGCACGGTGCTCGCCGGCGCGCGGCCGCTCCGGCGGCCGGGCGCCGTCCGCATCGCGCTCATCGCCTCCGCCGCCGCCGTGGTGGTGGCCGGCGGCATCACCGCCGCCGTGCTGCTGCTGACGGGAAACGGCTGAGATGGCATCCCCCGTCGCCCGCCGGAGACCCTCCGGCAACGTCATCGGCGCTGCCGCCGTGGGCGTGGTGGTTGCGCTCGTGGCCACCCTCGCCGCCGTGTGGCCCGGCTACGACGCGCAGCAGACGCCGCTGGACGATGCGACGGTGTGGGCCATGCAGAACGGCAGTGGCAGCGGGTACGCCCGCGTGAATCTCGAGCTGGCCGAGCTCGACACCGTCAAGCAGGTGGAGAACGGCAGCTCGCTCGCGCAGAACGGCGAACGCCTGTTCGTCTTCAGCGACGGGGGCACGCAGTTCGCCGACGTCGACATGGCAACGCCGGACGATCTCACCGCCGACTCCGAAGACGCCTTCGCCCCCACGCC
>NZ_JANJFJ010000654.1:0-1339 GCF_024626565.1 Microbacterium sp. zg.Y909 | reverse complement strand
GACACCATCGCGGTCATCCCGGACTCCTCGTACGCCGGGGTCTACCAGACCGTCATCGACGACGTCATCGCGCACGGTCCGCTGGACCCGGCCACGATCGGCAGCGTTCCCAACGTCGGCCTCATGGCGCAGGCGGCTGAGGAGTACGGCAGCCACGACAAGACGTTCGAGATCGCCTCCGAGGGCGTCGTGCAGGTGCGGAACTCCGCCGGAGACGTGCTGCTCGAGCACGCCGTCGCCCCCGGTGACATCTGGCGTGCGACGCAGACCAAGGACATCGCCGTGCGCGACTGGGTGAAGCTCGCCGTCACCCGTGCTCGCGCCACCGGCGCGCCCGCCGTGTTCTGGCTCGACGCGTCGCGCGCGCACGACGCCCAGCTCATCGAGAAGGTGAAGACCTACCTGGCCGACCACGACACCGACGGGCTCACGATCGAGATCCTCGCGCCGGCAGAGGCCACCCAGTACTCGCTGGACCGCATCCGCAAGGGCGAGGACACCATCTCGGTGACCGGCAACGTGCTGCGCGACTACCTCACCGACCTCTTCCCGATCCTCGAGGTCGGCACGAGCGCCAAGATGCTCTCGATCGTGCCGCTGCTCGCCGGGGGAGGCCTCTTCGAGACCGGCGCCGGCGGCTCGGCGCCCAAGCACGTGCAGCAGCTGGTGGCCGAGAACTACCTGCGGTGGGACTCGCTGGGCGAGTTCTTCGCGCTGGCGGCATCCCTCGAGCACCTCGCGACCACCACCGGCAACGTCAAGGCGCAGATCTTGGCCGACACGCTGGATGCCGCGACGGGTACGTTCCTCGAGCAGGACCGCTCGCCCGGCCGCAAGCTCGGCACCATCGACAACCGCGGCAGCCACTTCTACCTCGCGCTGTACTGGGCACAGGAGCTCGCCCGGCAGACCGCCGACGCCGAGCTGGCCGCCGTCTTCGCCCCGATCGCCGATGCACTGGCCTCGCAGGAGGAGCAGATCGTCGCCGAGCTGAACGCCGTGCAGGGCTCGCCCGCCGACATCGGCGGCTACTACCGCCCCGACGTCGCCCGCGTGGAGGCCGTCATGCGCCCGTCCGAGACGTTCAACGCGGTGATCGACGCGATCGGCTGACCCGCGCGCAGACCGTGAAACGAATACGGGCGGCCGAGACGATGGGTATTACCCACTGTCTCGGCCGCCCGTATTCGTCTCAGCGTCGAAGGGCGGGGCGGATGCCGCTACAGGCGCACCTCGGCGACGACCTCGCCGTACTCGGTCTCGCCGACGGGGGTGAAGCCCACGCGGGTGAAGAAGGTCTCGGGGCCGCCTTCGCCGGCTTCGTAGATGACGTTCACGT
>NZ_JANJFJ010000009.1:0-66041 GCF_024626565.1 Microbacterium sp. zg.Y909 | reverse complement strand
CGAAGACCGTCGCCCAATCCGCCGGCGCGACGCCGTTGCGGCCGAGCCCGGTCTCGAGCTTCAGGTGCACCGCGACCGGCCGGTCGGCCGTCGCCGCCGCGGCCGCGGCGAGCAGCTGGTCGAACCGCGACACCCCGATCTCGATGCCGTGCGACGCCGGCTGGGCGAACGAGGCACCCGGGGCATGCAGCCAGGCCAGGATCGGCGCCCGGATGCCCGCGCGCCGCAGGTGCAGCGCCTCGGTCACGTCGGCGACTCCCAGGCGCGTAGCCCCGGCGCCGAGCGCGGCGTGTGCGCTGCGCACGGCGCCGTGGCCGTAGCCGTCGGCTTTCACGACGGCGAGGATCTCCACTCCTGTGAGGCGCTTGAGGCGCCGGACGTTCGAGCCGATCGCGCCGACGTCGATGACCGCCTCGCGAAGCGTGCCGGCCGGCATCCCGTTCATCGCCCATCTCCTCTGCCCGGGCCTGCGGACTCGGCCACCACGTAGGCGGTCGCCAGTCCCGCGTCGTGCGACAGCGACAGGTGCAGCGCCGTGATGCCGCGGTCGGCGACGACCGCGGCCGTCGATCCGGTGAGGGTGAACCACGGCCGTCCCGAGGGCTCCGGGGTGATCTCGATCTCGGTCCAGTGCACGCCGTCGGACCCGCCCAGCGCCTTGATCAGTGCCTCTTTGGCGGCGTAGCGGGCAGCGAGAGACCGCGGCGGCAGGAGCCGCTCCGCGGGTGAGAAGAGCCGCTCAGCCAGTCGCGGCGTGCGTTCGAGCGACCGCTCGAACCGCGGGATGTCCACGAGGTCGACGCCGATTCCGACGATCACAGCCACCTCCCTCGCACCCCGGTCCCCGTCGGGGCGCGGCATCCGACAGGATACCTCGCGACCGCCCGTCGGAATTCAAGCCACGGGTTGCGTCCCGGCCGGCCCGGTGGCCGAATGCGCCCGGGAGCAGGAATTCCGGCGGGGTGGCGGCCGCTAGATCGCCGCCGCGAACCGCGCGCTGTAGCCGGAGCTCAGCTCGGCGTACCGCGCGCCCCACGCCCCCGGGCCGCCGAGGTCCGCGTCGGGGTCGGCGGCCACCGCGGCCAGCCGCTCGAGGTAGGTCTGCCACCCGGCCCCATAGGTCATCGACTGGATGCCGGTGTGCGCGAGCACGAGCCGGGTCCCCGTCGCCGCGGGCTCGAGGCGCACCACGAGCTCGGTCGGTTCCTCGCCCTCGGCGTGCCACACCGTCGTGAAACCGTAGGGCGCATCGCACGCGGTGATCTCGCCGCGCCCCCACGTGCTTTCGCCGTCGCCGTCGGCGACCTCCCACGTGCCGCCGAGGCGCAGGTCGCCGCGGTAGTCCCCCATCCACCGCGCGAGGCGGTCGCGCTGGGTGACCGCGGACCACAGGTCGTCGATGTCAGTGGGGTATACCGCGTCGTACACGACGCGATAGCCGTCGCCGTGGCGCTCGATGAGCGGGGAATCGATGGTCATGAGGCATCCTTCCGGTGGTGGTGCGCAGGCCGCGGCGGTGCCGCCTGCGTCGTGCTGGCCCTCGCGGCGGCGCGCGTGCGCTTGCCGCGGGCGATCTCGGTGCCGGGGGCATCGAATCGCTGGGCCCAGGGGGCGCGCAGGCGCGCGAGTGCCGCTTCGGCCGCGGCGGGGCCGGCCGGATCGAGGGCGTAGATGCGGCGCGGCCCCTCGGCGCGCACCGTCGCGAAGCCGTGCTCGCGCAGCACGCGCAGGTGCTGCGAGACCGCCGGCTGGGAGATGCCGAACTCGCTGCGGACGAGGTCGACGATCGCGCCGGCGGGCTGCTCGCCCTCGGCGAGCACCTCGATCATGCGCCGCCGTGCGGCATCGGCCAGTACCTCGAACGGGTGCATGCGCCCACCGTATAAGTTTCCACTTATACGGTCAAGAGCTCGCGAGTGAGTATTCGGCGACGCGAATACTCACTCGACGGTGACGGACTTCGCGAGGTTGCGGGGCTGGTCGACGTCGAGGCCCTTGGCCGTTGCCAGGCCCATCGCGAAGATGTGCAGCGGCACGACGGCCAGGAGCGGCTCGAACAGGGGCCCTGCCAGCGGGATGCGCAGCACCTCGTCGGCGAACGGGAGCACGGCGGCATCCCCCTCTTCGGCCACCGCGATCACGCGGGCGCCGCGGGCGCGGATCTCCTGGATGTTGGAGACCACCTTCTTGTGCAGCTCGGCGGACTCGCGCGGCGACGGGACGATCACGAACACCGGCTGGCCGGGTTCGATGAGCGCGATGGGGCCGTGCTTGAGCTCGCCCGCGGCGAAGCCCTCGGCGTGGATGTAGGAGATCTCCTTGAGCTTGAGCGCACCCTCCATCGCGATCGGGTAGCCGACGTGACGACCGAGGAACAGCACCGAGCGGGTGTCGGCCATCCAGTGCGCGAACTGCTCGATGTGGGCCTGCTCCTCCGCGAGGATCTGCGAGATCTTGCCGGGGATGGCCTCGAGCTCGCGCGCGTGCTCGGCGATCTCGACGGGCGAGAGCGTCTCGCGCAGCCGACCGACGTGCAGAGCGAGCAGGTACAGCGCCGTGATCTGGGCGACGAAGGCCTTCGTCGAGGCGACGGCGACCTCAGGGCCGGCGTGGGTGTACACGACGGCATCCGATTCCCGCGGGATCGTCGCGCCCTGCGTGTTGCAGATCGACAGCGTCTTCGCACCCTTCGAGGAGGCGTACTTGACGGCCATCAGCGTGTCCATCGTCTCGCCGGACTGGCTGATCGACACCACGAGCGTGTCGGGGCCGATCACCGGATCGCGGTAGCGGAACTCGTGGGCGAGCTCGACGTCGACGGGGATGCGCGTCCACTGCTCCAGCGCGTACTTGCCGGTCATGCCGGCGTAGGCCGCGGTGCCGCAGGCGATGACCACGATGCGGCGGATGCCGATGAAGAGCTCATCGAGCCCGTCGAGCTCGGGGATCTGGACGAGCCCTTCGTGGATGCGTCCGCGGACGGTGTTGGCGACGGCCTCGGGCTCTTCCGAGACCTCCTTGGCCATGAACGACGACCAGCCGCCCTTCTCCGCCGCCGAGGCATCCCACACCACTTCGAACGGCTCGACGTCGACGTCGTTGCCGTCGAAGTCGGTGACGGTGACGGCGTCGGGGGTGATCGTGACGATCTGATCCTGACCGATGGCCAGGGCGTTGCGGGTGTGCTCGACGAAGGCCGCGACGTCGGAGCCGAGGAAGTTCTCACCCTCGCCCAGGCCGATGACCAGCGGCGAGTTGCGGCGGGCACCGACGACGACGCCGGGGCTGTCCTGGTGCATCGCCAGCAGCGTGAAGGCGCCCTCCAGGCGCGAGACCACCGAGCGGAAGGCGGCGACGAGGTCGCCACCCTGCTCGCGGTAGGCGCGACCGAGCAGCACCGCGGCGACCTCGGTGTCGGTCTCGCTGCGGAAGGTGTACCCCTCCGACAGCAGCTCAGCCTTCAGCTCGGCGAAGTTCTCGATGATGCCGTTGTGGATGACGGCGAGCTTGTCGTCGTCGGCGAGGTGCGGGTGCGCGTTGGCGTCGGTCGGCCCACCGTGGGTGGCCCAGCGGGTGTGGCCGATGCCGGTGGTGCCGTCAGGCATGGGGTGGGCGGCGACATCGTCGCGCAGCACGGCGAGCTTGCCGGCGTGCTTGCGCATGTCGAGGTGTCCGTCGGCATCGATGACGGCGATGCCCGCCGAGTCGTAGCCGCGGTATTCGAGGCGGGCCAGGCCCGAGAGGAGAATCTCCTGGCTCGGCCGCGGGCCGACGTATCCGATGATTCCGCACATGCCGCCATCTTAGATCGGGGCGGCGGGCGACCCGTGCAACGCGGCATCCGGGCCCAGGCGCCGGACGGGGAGGGCCGTCGAAGGCGGCGAGGGATGCCGCGAGCGCGGCACGACTACGGCAGGCGCGGGTTCGCCGGTGACGGCGCGAGCCCCGCGATGACGGCGCGTACGTTCTCCACGACGTCGGGGTTGCGCAGCAGCTCGTCGTGGGCGCATCCGGCCCCGCCGAACGACAGCGTGGCGTTGCCGCCCAGCAGCTCGCCGACGCCGGTCACGCCCGGCGCGACGCGGTCCTCGCACCGCACGACGAAGACGGTGTCCGCCTCGGCTGTGGCCGACTCCCGCGAGACGAGGCCGTCGCCCACCGAGACGACGAGTCCGCCGGCGCGCAGCCTTCCGTCGCCGGCGATCGCGTGCACGTCCAGCTCTGCGGGCCAGTCGGGCATGTTCGCCAGCTCCGCGGAGCCGGCATGCAGCGCACGGCCTGCTTCGCCGGTGTTGGCGATCGACGTGCGCAGCCAGGTCGGCAGTCCGCAGCCGTTCATGGCATCCGCTTCGAGATCCCGGTTGCACAGGTCCACCAGCGCCGGGACGATCAGGGCGCGACCCGCAGACCCCGCCCCGATCACGGTGCCGGTGGCCACCGACACGATGTCCAGCAGCGTGGCGGCATCCGAGCCCTGGGTGGGCGTCCCCACCGTGATGACCTGCCCGATCATGGGGATGAGGTCGGGGTGCGCGGCCACGGCGTGGCGCAGAGCCAGCCCGCCCATCGAGTGGGCGACCACGTCGACGGGCGCACCGGTCTCGAGCGCCAGCTGCCGGATCGAGGCGGCGAGTCCGTCGACCACGGCGCTGCCGCCGATCCAGGCGGCGGCGGTCTGCGAGTAGTCGAATGCGTACAAAGTCGTGCCGGGGAGTGACTCCAGGCTCTGTTGCAGCGAATGGGTGACCTCGTCGACGGCGGTCGCCTGCACGGCCGCGGCGGGGTGCGCGAAAGGCGACTGGGCGATTCCCGGTTGGTCGTCGGCGGCGCCGGGCAGTGACGTGCTGAGCCAGCCGTGGACGAAGAGCACCGCCTGCGCGGGCTCGGTTGCAGATTCGGACACTGGACCCCCCGCCGACAGCGGCACGAGGGCGCCACCCAGCCGCTCGCCGACGACCGGCGCGACGACGACCTCCGCCGGCACCGGTGTGGCCGCGTACGACGGCAGCGGCGCCCCGGAGCTGGAGTACACCAGCACCGCCACCAGGCCGATGACGATCCGCGCCGACCGCGAGCGCCCGGCGCGCCGCACCCACCCGCCCAGCCGCCGCCGCGCAGAATCGCGGGCGTCCGCATGCGCCATGGCAGCGCTCCCCGCGGTCGATTTCGGGCGGGCGTCCGCAATCGACGCCGCGTGAACCGGAATGTCGCTGCGTGGCATCAGTGGAATCTCGAGCGCGAAATGGTAACCCCCATAACACGATTATGGGGGTCGAGAGTGGCGTGTCGGTGAATCAATAGCCGGAAATACCAAGCGGGACCCTCTCGAGTCAGCCATTTGGGGACTGAATTACTCGAGAGGGTCCCTTTGCCCGCGCACTCCCGGACGATCCGTTGGGGACGGAGCATGCCCAGAACGCCGCTTGGGGGGGCAGCTGAGTGTACGCGCAGGCACGATCATGCTAGCTGATGCTCCCGCGCCGAGGGCGCGAAGCGGGGTCGGCGATGCGCGGGAGTATCGCTTGGGCGGGTGCCGCGCAAGGGGGACTTCTCTCCTGCCGGGCGCCGCGAAGACCTGTGTAATATGGCCGCCGATGGGCGAGGGCCTGAGGCATTTGGGGAGTCCCGGGCCCGATGACTCCGTCACACCATGGGGGCATCTGGGGACACTGTGCACCGTGGGGGGCGTTGTGCCGTGCACCGGTCGGTGCGCGGCACAACGTGTTTATACCGGGTCCCCGTAAACCGTCCAGCGTTCCCTTCCCCTGGTTGGGTGCGCTGTGCCATACTCAACCCACGCCGACCACCGAAAGGGGGTGAGCGCACGCCGAGGGGTCGGCGGGAGACACGGCTCGATGTGGGAATCAAGCCGTGGAATCAGGCGATCTGGGGACACGTGCGCAGCGCGCACACTGGGGACGCGGGCACGCCCGCATTTGGGGACACTGGGGAAACTGTCATGGGGACATGGTTCTGTACGAGCGCGCTCGCTCGAAGGTGGTGCGCGACACTGCCCGACATCGAAGCGCATCGCGAGACCGAGCGATGAGCACCGTCCTCGGGGCGCGCGCGGACCTGCCGCTCGTCAACGCGCCGTGCACACCCGAGCCGCTCGAGCGTCGTCTGGCCTCACTGCGCAGGCACCGCACGTGCGCAGAGGCGGCGGACGCCGCTGTCATCGCCGGCGTGGCCATGGCCGCTGCGTTCGCACCGGCGCTGTCGCCGGCGCCCGGCGAGGGTGCGCCTGCGTCCGTGATCGGGTGCGCGGTCGTCGCCGCGGTGTGGATCGCGGCGTTGGTGCCGCTGCAGCGCGCGTCCCGCCGTCGCAGCCTCGGCCAGCATTTGGGTCTGCTGCCGGTGCTGCGCTCCGCGGCGATTGCGCTGACCGCCCTGGCGGTGCTGGCCGGCCTCACGGGCGGGCCCGCGCTTTCTCCCCACGTCCTGTTCACCATTCCCGTCGGTGTCGGCGCGCTCACCGTGCTGCGCCTGGCGTCTCTCGCGCACGGGCTGCGCGCACCCGGCGAATCACGGGCGCACCGCACGCTGGTGGTGGGCGACCGGGCGGGGATCGAGCATGTCGTCCGCTCCCTTCGCAGCGGCGGCAACCACCACATCGTGGGGGCGGCGATCTCCGACCCGGGCACGGCGGAGCTGTCCGTCGACGGCCAGGTCTATACCGTCCACGGCTCACCGGCGGATGCCGCGCGCATCTGCCGCGATCTCGGCGCCGACACCGTGATCGTCGCGGGCGGCACCGATGATCCCGACTTCGTGCGCCGACTCAGCTGGAGCCTCGAGGGGGCGGCGACGGACCTCGTGCTGGCAACGCGCCTGACCGACGTCGCCGTCTCCCGCATCTCTTTCGAACGTGCCGAGGGCCTCGCGTTGACCCATGTCAGCCTGCCCCGGTTCGACCACTCGAGCATGCGCGCGAAGCGCGCACTCGACGTGGTCGTCGCGCTCGTCGCGCTCATCCCCGTGGCGATGGTGACACCGCTCATCGCCGCGCTGATCGCGTTGGACACTCCGGGGGGCGTGTTCTTCCGTCAGCGGCGGATCGGGCGCGACGGGCGCGAATTCGACATCATCAAGTTCCGGACCATGAGCGCGACGGCCGAATCCGAGCTCGACGCCCTGAGCGCGGCCAACGAGGGCGCCGGACCGCTGTTCAAGCTGCGGCAGGACCCCCGCGTCACACGGGTGGGCGCGGTGCTGCGCAGGTTCTCGCTCGACGAGCTGCCCCAGTTCTGGAACGTGCTGATGGGGGAGATGAGTGTCGTCGGACCCCGCCCCCCGCTGCCTCGTGAGGTGCGCGACTACGACGGCAACGTGTTCCGTCGGCTATACGTGCCACCGGGTATCACGGGACTCTGGCAGGTCAGCGGACGCAGCGACCTCTCCTGGGAGCAGAGCGTGCGCCTGGATCTGCATTACGTCGAGAACTGGTCCCTCGCGACCGACCTGCGCATCATCGGCCGCACCGCGGCAGTGCTCGCACGACCCCGAGGGGCGTACTGACGTGACCTGGGCGCCCGGTCCTCCGCTCTTTCCGGGCACGTGCCCGGGCGTTGCCGCCTGGCAACGCCCCCGAATGTGGCGGCTCATGCTCGAGCCAAGACGACCGCTGTGTCGCGCGCCGGGGCCATCTGGCATCCGGTGCGCCACGGTGGTCGCACTCCTCCCCCAGAGGGCGTGAGTCGCCACTCCCAGGCGTGTCCGCTCGGCGCACCATCGCCGGGCGGGCACGCCGCCTGCTGTCAGTGAGAGCGCGCTGACAGCAGGCGATCGACCACCTCGCCCACACGTCGTACAGCGCCTCGGTGCGGCCACGACGCAGGTCTTGGGCCCATCCGGGGTCATTCACCCACACGACGCCATCGTCGGCGCCGTGTCGTTGCGCCGCACCGTGCACCGCCCGACGCAGCAGCGCATCGGCCGTAGGCCCCGCCAGTCGCGGCATCCATTTACTCGGCTCGAACAGGCCGAGCCGTCCACCGTAGCCTGAGGCGACCCGCAGCCCCCGCCCTCGGCGCGCCCTCAGGTCGTCGCAAGAGGGATCGTGTCAGGCGCTACACCTGCGCCGCGGCGCGCTGAAGGCGCGGCATCCGCCGGTCTTGTTCGCGGCACTCAGAGCTTGCGCAGCAGCACACGCTCCACGCCGTGATGCGGGCCCTTCTGCAGCACGAGGGTCGCCCGGTGGCGCGTGGGCTCGACGTTCTCGCGCAGGTTCGGCAGGTTGATGTCGTTCCAGAAGCCCAGGGCGAGCTCGACGGCCTCATCGTCGCCCACCTGAGCGAACCGGTTGAAGAACGAGTTCGGGTTGCTGAAAGCCGCGCGGCGCAGCGCCAGGAACCGGTCGACGAACCACTGCGTGATGTGCTCGGCGTCGGCGTCGATGTAGATGGAGAAGTCGAACAGTTCGCTGACGGCGACGTCGTGGGGCGACGGCGGGGGCTGCAGCACGTTCAGGCCCTCGACGATCACCACATCGGGCCGGC
This sequence comes from Microbacterium sp. zg.Y909, assembly GCF_024626565.1. Lineage (NCBI taxonomy): Bacteria > Bacillati > Actinomycetota > Actinomycetes > Micrococcales > Microbacteriaceae > Microbacterium > Microbacterium sp. zg.Y909. The sequence goes on along the minus strand of NZ_JANJFJ010000009.1, from coordinate 57,543 downwards.
GCACCGTGACGTGCGCGTCGGGGATGATGTCGTAGCGCATGTGCGAGTAGAAGGGGGCGCGCACCTCGGCCGCGCCGCTCTTGACCTCGGTGAGGAAGGAGACGAGGGCGCGGCGGTCGTACGACTCCGGAAAGCCCTTGCGGTGCATGATGCCGCGGCGCTCGAGCTCGGCGTTGGGGTAGAGGAACCCGTCGGTTGTGACCAGCTCCACCCGCGGGGTTCCGGGCCAGCGCGCCATGAGCTCCCGGAGCAGGCGGGCGATGGTGGACTTTCCGACGGCGACGGAGCCCGCCACCGCCACGACGAACGGCGTCGTCGTGTCGCTGTCCCCGAGGAACGCGCTCTCTTCTGCGCCGAGCCGCTTGGTGTTCTCGGCGTACAGCGACAGCAGGCGGCTGAGGGGCAGGTACACCTCGCGCACCTCGTCGAGGTCGAGCCGGTCGCCGATGCCGCGCAGCTGCACGACCTCGGTCTCGGTGAGCGGGTTCGCCATGCCGCGTGCCAACCGCGCCCAATCGGCGCGGTCGATCTCCCGGTAGAGCTCGCGGGCGAGGGGCTCGGGGTCGGTTGCGGCCGCGCCGGCGGCAGGGGTCTCGGCCATCGCGCCCCATCGTATCGGTGCGCCGCCCCGGGGTCGGTGCAGGCCGCGCGCGGGCACAACGTCGCCATGTCGCGCCGGAATGCGGTTCTGGGCGCCCCGGGGCCTGCCGGCGGCGCGGATCGCCGACGTTGCGCACACCCGCCCGCGGGAACAGCCCGGCGTGGCCGCCGCGGGCGTGTGCCGCCGCGGGCGTCTGCCGCCGTGGCATCCGCCCCGCTACGCTGACCCCGTGCGCCTGGGAGTCCTCGACATCGGTTCGAACACCGTCCACCTGCTGATCGCCGACGTGATCCCCGGCGGCAGGCCTCACGCGACGACCAGCCAGCGCACGGTGCTGCGGCTGATGCGCTATCTCGAGCCCGACGGCTCGATCAGCGACGAGGGCGTGGCCGCTCTGGTGGCGGCCGTGACCGAGGCCCGCGAGACGGTGGCGCGCGAGAACGTCGCGGAGCTGCTCGCGACGGCGACGAGCGCGGTGCGCGAGGCGAAGAACGGCAAGGCGGTCATCGCGCGTCTCGAAGAGGCGCTCGGGCAGGAGCTGCAGGTGCTCGGCGGCGAGACCGAGGCGCGGTTCACGTTCCTCGCGGTGCGGCGGTGGTTCGGCTGGTCGGCCGGCCAGATCCTGCTGTTCGACATCGGGGGCGGGTCACTCGAGCTGGCGGCGGGGGCAGACGAGCTTCCGGATGCCGCGGCATCCGTTCCGCTCGGGGCCGGGCGCATGACGGTGAAGTACCTGCCCAACGACCCGCCCGGCGACGACGAGGTCGAGCGGCTGCGCAAGCATGCGCGCAAGACGCTGGCGCCGGTCGCGGAGATGTTCTCGGGAATGCCGCGCCCCGATCACGTGGTCGGGTCGTCGAAGGCCATCCGGTCGCTGGCGAAGCTCGCGGGGTACCCGGTGCCGGGGTGGTCGGGGATCGAGCGCATGGTGCTGCCGCGCGCGGCGCTGAAGGCGTGGATCCCGCGCATGGCGCGGATGCCGGCCGAGGCGCGCGAGGCGCTGCCCGGGATCACGGCGGACCGGTCGTTCCAGATCGTCGCGGCGGCGGTGGTGATGCACCAGGCGATGAAGGCGCTCGACGTCGAGGAGCTCGAGGTGAGCCCCTGGGCCCTGCGCGAAGGCGTGCTGCTGCGCTACATCGAGTCGCTGTCCTGGAGCGCCCCCGGCTCCTGACGCTCGCGAGTACTCACTCGGCAGCCGGGGAGGGCGGAGAGGACCGCCCCCCAGTGGCGCGGCCCTCTCGCGGTCCCGGCCGCTCGTGCACGAGCGCGGACCAAGACGGCGGCGAAGAAGTGGCGACGTCGCGTGGGGGGATGCAACGTCAGCGCGGCTCCGCTGCCGTGCTCCCCCTGTTCTATCGCATCCGCGATGTCGCGCTCAAGCCGACGCGCGCCATATGACGCCGCCGCGCGTCAGACGGGAAGCGCGAGCCGGTCCCGCACGACATCGGCGAGGCCTTCGGCCACGGATGCGGCGCTGTCGGCCGTCTCGGCCTCCACCATCACCCGCACCAGCTGCTCGGTGCCCGAAGGCCGCAGCAGCACGCGGCCCGAGAGCCCCAGCGATGCCGCCGCCTTCGCGACTGCCGTCTGCACACCCTCGTCGTCGTTCACCCGTGTGCGGTCGACGCCGGTGACGTTGATGAGCACCTGCGGGTACACCGTCATCACCGATGCCAGCTCGGCCAGGGTGCGCCCGGTGCGTGCCACCTCGGCGGCCAGGTGCAGCCCCGTCAGCAGGCCATCGCCGGTCGTGGCGAACTCGCTCATGATGACGTGGCCGGACTGCTCGCCGCCGAGCGAGAACCCGCCCGCCGCCATGCGCTCCAGCACGTACCGGTCACCGACGCCGGTCTGCTCGACGCGGATGCCGTGGTCGGTCATCGCCCGGTGCAGGCCGAGGTTGCTCATCACGGTCGCGACGAGCGTGTCGTCCTTCAGACGCCCGCGGCGCTGCATCGACAGCGCGAGGATCGCCATGATCTGGTCACCGTCGACGATGTTGCCTGCGGCGTCGACGGCGAGGCAGCGATCGGCGTCGCCATCGTGCGCGATGCCGAGGTCGGCCCCCACGCGCACCACTTCACCGGCGAGCACGTCCAGGTGCGTCGAGCCGACACCCTCGTTGATGTTGATGCCGTCGGGGTCCGCACCGATCACGGTGACGCGCGCACCGGCATCGCGGAAGGTCTCGGGCGACACACCGGATGCCGCGCCGTGGGCGCAGTCCAGCACGACGTGCAGGCCATCGAGGCGATACGGAAGCGAGCCGAGCAGGTGCACGACGTAGCGATCCTCGGCGTCGGCGAAGCGGCTGATGCGCCCGACGGCGCCGCCGGTGGGCTGCAGCTTCGGGCCGCCCATGGCCCCCTCGATGCGCGCTTCCACCTCGTCGGGCAGCTTCGAGCCGCCCCGGGCGAAGATCTTGATGCCGTTGTCGGGCGCGGGGTTGTGCGACGCCGAGACCATGACGCCGAAGTCGGCGTCGCGGTCGGCGACGAGGAATGCCGCCGCCGGGGTCGGCAGCACGCCGGCGTCGAGCACGTCGACACCGGACGAGGCCAGGCCCGCCGAGACGGCGGCCGACAGGAATTCGCCCGAAATCCGGGGATCGCGGGCGACGACGGCGGTGAGCCGCTTGCCCGCCTTGCGCCGAGCTGCCGCGATACGCCCCTGGCCCAGGACGACAGCAGTCGCCTGGGCCAGGGAGAGCGCGAGGTCGGCGGTGAGGGAGCCGTTGGCCAGCCCCCGCACACCATCCGTACCGAACAGCGCCATGTGCGTTCGGATCAGCGCTTCGAGTACTGAGGCGCCTTGCGGGCCTTCTTGAGACCGGCCTTCTTGCGCTCCTTGACGCGAGCGTCGCGCGAGAGGAAGCCGGCCTTCTTCAGGGTCGGACGGTTGTTCTCTTCGTCGATCTGGTTCAGCGACCGAGCGATGCCGAGGCGCAGGGCGCCGGCCTGACCCGAAGGGCCACCGCCGGAGATGCGCGCGATGACGTCGTAGCCACCGGCGAGGTTCAGCACCGTGAACGGGTCGTTGATCAGCTGCTGGTGCAGCTTGTTGGGGAAGTAGTCCTCGAGCGTCCGGCCGTTGACCGTGATGGTGCCCGAGCCGGGGATCAGTCGCACGCGGGCAATGGCCTGCTTGCGACGGCCGACCGCTGCGCCGGGAACCGACAGCACGGGGCGCGGGGCGCTGGCCTGGGCCTCTTCGGCGGGCGTCTCAGTGGAGTAGTTCTGCGGGGTCTCTTCGATGTTCGCCATCAGTTTTTGTCCTTAAATCTGAGGGGGCGCTTACTGGGCGACCTGGTCGAGGGTGTACGTCTTGGGCTGCTGCGCCGAGTGCGGGTGCTCGGCACCGCGGTAGACCTTCAGCTTCGACAGCTGCTGGCGACCGATGCTGTTCTTGGGCAGCATGCCGCGCACTGCCTTCTCGACGGCGCGCTCGGGGTTCTTCTCGAGCAGCTCCTCGTAGGAGACCGACTTGAGGCCGCCCGGGTAGCCCGAGTGGCGGTAGGCCCGCTTCTTCTGCAGCTTCTGACCGGTCAGCGCCACCTTGTCGGCGTTGACGATGATCACGAAGTCGCCGGAGTCCAGGTGGTTGACGAACGTCGGCTTGTGCTTGCCACGCAGAAGCGCGGCGGCGTGCGAGGCGAGGCGGCCGAGGACGACGTCGGTTGCGTCGATGACCAGCCACTCGCGCTGGATCTCGCCAGCCTTGGGGGTGAAAGTGCGCGTCACGATAGTGCTGCTTTCTTGTGTCGAACGGAGGAGTTCGTGAATCCCACTCCGGGGTGGTTCGAGTCCGTCGAAGACGGTCGAACACGCCAGTGGAGGGCTCACGTTCGCGGTGCCGGCCAGCAGGCGGCCTGCACCAAAGAGACAGCTTAGCATGCCAGGCCACGCTCCCCTGTTGAGCAGGCACGGGACCACGGGGGCACCCCGTGCGACCGGGCGAGATTACGCGCGGCATCCGACCGTCGCAACCCCCTCGCCGTCCGGAGCCCTGCCGATTAGCTTCGAGGCCATGACTTCTTCAGACGCCCGGGAGCCGGGCACGCCGGTCTATGACGCCAGCTCCACCGGCGCCGCCGTGCCGGTGGATCGGACCCACACTCTGCAGCGCGACGTGCTCGCGCGTGAGAAGGACCGCTTCGGCGGGTTCAAGTTCGGATCCGCCTTCTTCGGCTGGCTGACCGCAATGGGCACCGCCGTGCTGCTGACCGCGCTTGCGACCGGCATCGGCCTCGCCGTCGGCGCGGGATCCGGCGCGACCACCGACGAGGTGGCCGATGCCGTCGCCGACGACGCCACCACTGCAGGTGTGATCGGTGCGATCATCCTCGGGCTGATCCTGCTCATCTCGTACTTCGCCGGCGGATACGTCGCCGGCCGCATGGCGCGGTTCAGCGGGGTCAAGCAGGGCCTCGCCGTATGGATCTGGGCCGTCGTCATCGCCATCATCGTCGCCATCGTCACCGCCGTCGCCGGCAGCCAGTGGGAGATGTTCGGCAGCCTGCAGGGCATCCCGGCGATTCCGGTGGATGCCGAGTCGGCGACCCTCACCGGCATCCTCACCGCCATCGGCTCCGCGATCGTCGCGCTCATCGGCGCACTGCTCGGAGGCGCGGCGGGCATGCGCTACCACCGCAAGGTCGACCGCGTCGGCCTCGGCCGACAGGAGATGTGACAGTGATCAGTTCTCATGACATCGCAAGCCTCATCGGACGCCACGTCGTCGACACAGAGGGCCACAAGGTCGGCACCGTCGGGCAGGCGTTCGTCGATCCGGCCACCGGCAACCCCAACTGGGTGACGGTGAAGACGGGGCTGTTCGGCTCGTCGGAGTCGTTCGTGCCGCTGGAGCAGGCCGAAGAGGTCGACGGCGAACTGCGCATTCCCTATGGGAAGGATGCCGTCAAGCACGCGCCCCGCTTCGACTCGGACGCGGAGCTCACCCACCGCCAGGAGGAGGAGCTGTACGCCTATTACGCCCTCCGCGACGCGCCGGACACCGCGGGCGACGGCGACGGTCGCAAGCACGAGCACGAGCACCAGCACGACGGCGACCACAAGCATTCGCACGAGCACGAGCACCAGGACGGGCGCGAGCAGGACCACGACCACGACCACGACGATTCCAGCGCCGAGTCGACCGACCGCGTCGGCACGACCGCATCGGCGCCGGCGGGCGATGCGACGGGCGGCACCGTCGCGCCGGTGGCCGACGGCGGCTTGCGGCTGCGGCGGTACGTCGTGACCGAGCAGGTGACGGTGACCGTTCCCGTCGCCCGCGAAGAGGTGCGGCTCGAACCAGAGTCGCCCACCGGAGCGGCACCCGAGGACGGTGCCGACACCACAACCCCCACTGACCGCTGACGCGGTCGTGGCCCCCAAGAGAAGGAGACCCCCATGGGCATCGGAGACGACATGAAGCACAAGGCCGAAGAGCTTAAGGGCAAGGCCAAGGAGGGCATCGGCAAGGCGACCGACGACAAGTCGATGGAGACCGAAGGCCACGTCGACCAGGCCAAGGGCAAGGGCAAGCAGGCCGCGGATGAGGTCAAGGACGCCTTCACCGACAAGTAGGCCTATACAAGAAAGCGGCCGTCCCCTTTACCGGGGGCGGCCGCTTTCTTCGTGCGCGCGCATGTGTGCGCAGCTCGCGCTCACGCCGGGACGAAGTCGAACCGCCTGCGCGCTCCGCGCCTCGGCGTTCGAGCCGGATCGACCCACGGCGGTGGGATGGACCACACCTCTGCCAGGGCCCCCACCCCGTGGACGCGCACCTCGTAGCCGTTGTCGTGCACCCGATGGTGGCAGGAGTCGCAGAGTAGAACGCCATTCGACAGGTCGGTAGGGCCACCGTCTCGCAGCCACCATCGCAGGTGGTGCACCCGGGTCAGTCCTGGCGGGGCGCCGCAACCGGCGCATCCTCCGTCGCGCTCGATGAGCGCCAGCTTCTGCGCCTTGGTGAAGAGCCGCTTCTTGCGCCCCCAATCGAGAATCTCGCTCTTGCCGCCCAGCACGCAGGGGATCACCGCTCCGCCAGCGGCCATGCGCCGCACCGTGCCGATCGAGACGGGCTGGGTCATGCCGTCGATGACACCAGTGCCCGTGCCGCTCTCGAGGTCGTCGAGCGACACCCGCACCACCACGGTCGCTCCCTCGAGCGGCAGATCGGTGCGGTCGCACCCCAGGGCGTGGGCGCACAGCCGCGCGAGCGCGTCGGCCTGCAACTGCGGGATCGAGCGGCGGGCCGGGTCTGCGTCGGGTGAGTCGGCGCTTCGCGGTGCGCGGAGGTCCGCCGTGACGAGCGCCTCGATCGCCGCCCGAACGGGGGCCGCATGCTCGGGGTCGAGCAACGCCGACAGCGACGTCATGCCGTTGCGCTCCTCCCGGATGTGCAGGTAGCGCTGCGAACGCAGCTCTTCTTCGCGCGGCTCGACGCCGTCAGGGTCGAGCCAGGCTTCGGCCCGCGCGATGACCTTCGCCAGCTGATCGCTGGTGAGCCCGGGGGCCTGCTCGACCAGCATCCGCTCTGCGGCATCCGTCGCCTCGCGCCCCGCGCGCATGACCACCTTGTCGAGCATGCTGATGATCGCGGAGGCGGCCGAGGAGCCGATGCTCCCCGCCTCGACCCCGGAGGCCACGTGCGGATGCCGCGCGGGCGCCCGCTCACCCGTGAGCAGCAGCCGGGGTGCGGTCGCTTCACCCACCTGCACCAACCGAGCCGCCTCACCGTTGGTCGACCCCGTCGTGGCCGCGATGAGAGCCGTGGGATTGCGGTAGCCCTGCGACTTGGCCAATCCATCGGGCCCGAGCTCGGGGCGCGACTGCCGGGCGATCTCGGCCGCCACCTGCGAGTGGAGCCCATCGGTGAGCCTGCGCACCTTGCCGAGCTCATCGTTCAGGGCAACGAGGGATGAGCCTGTCGTCCCCTCGATCGCGCCCGCCGGCCACGCTTCCGCCACAGCGGCGACCGCTGCGATGAGGCTCTGGAGTGGCTCGTTCATACGAATCATGATACGCCGGAAGCGCCCATGAGTATAGAACAAATCTTCTTCTGTGGATAACTCTCCCAATGAATCACGCCACCTCGAACGAACACGCGACCAGCTGACCATAGAACGCTTCTTCGAGCGCCCGCCTTCGTCATCGCCGACCCGCGAAGCATCCCCCAGGGACGCGCCGGTACCCGCACTGGCACCACTGACCGCAGCCCGGCGTATTCGGCGGCTCGATCGCCCTGGCCACCGAGACGACCGCGGCCCACGCTTCTACCGTCGTGAACGCCACCGCCCCTCGGCGGTCACGGCAGGCGGGCGCCGCGGGGGTAGGCCCGCTAGCACCGGGCGGGGTGCTACTTTTGCGCCGTCGGCGCGGGAGGTCGGGGGTGGCCGGGGTTTCGGCTGCTCGTCTCTGGCGCGAGCTCGACCTCACGGGCGCCGGCCGGGGGGCCACCGCCGCCGACCTCATGGGACGCCCGTAGCGAGGCTCGCCTTTCGGCATTCAGTCCACGGTGTTCTGCAGAACCGCCCGCGAGCGCAGCTTGCCCGCGGCGAGAAGCTCCAACGCCCGTTCCGCCTGCGACATGGGGAACAGGTCAACCACCGTCCGGATCTTGCCCTCCGCCGCCAGCCTTAGAACCTCGTTCATGTCGCGACGCGAGCCGAGAATCGACGCCTTGATGACCTGCTCGCGGTTGAAGGGAAAGTCCTGCACCGTCACCGGCACGCCCGAAACCATCGTGCCGCCCCATTTCAGCGCACGCAGGGCCTGAGCGGTGACGTCGTCCGACGGCGCGAAGGTGAGAGCGGCGTCGAGCGAGTCCTCCAGCACCTCCCCGGGGTCCACCTGCGATGCGTCGATCACCTCGGCCGCCCCGAGCTCCAGAGCGACGGCACGGTGCTCCGCACTGCGTGCGACCGCGATGACCTGAGCACCGGAGAGCACGGCGAACTGCATAGCGAGATGACCGACGCCGCCGAGCCCGAAGACACCGACGCGCCTACCGGGCTGCAGGTCGAGCTTCTTCACGGCGCCGTAGCCGGTGATGCCCGGGCAGAACAGCGGTGCCGCCGCCGCAAGGTCGAGCTGCTCGGGCACGTGGTACGTGTGCGCCGCGTTCGAGAGCATGAACTCGGCGAACCCTCCGTTCACGTGCTCACCGGTGATGAGGCGACGGTGGCAGAGATTCTCGCGGTCGCTCAGGCAGAACTCGCATTCCTCGCACGTCCACCACAGCGGCTGCACACCCACCGGGTCGCCCACGCTGAAACCGCTGACCCCCTCCCCCAGCACCGCGACCCGGCCGGTGACCTCGTGACCGGGGATGATGGGGCTGATCGCAGGCACGCCGCCGCCCTCAACCCAGTCACCCTCGATCAGGTGCAGGTTCGAGCGACACACCCCGCACCCCGCCACTTCGATGAGCAGCTGCCCTGCGGCGGGCTGCGGCGTCGGGGTCTCTCGCCACTGCATCGGATGCTCGGTCAGCGGCCGGGGGGTGTCCACTTCGTTTGCCAGCATGTCGTTCTCCTTCAGGGTTGGTTCTGTCTGCGAGCTACGGCCGCATCTGCCAGCGGAGGCTGCACCACACCGTCGCGGATCAGCGGGACCCCGTCGACGCTAAGCGAACCACCGCCCGCGGCACGCAGGTCCTTGACGACGTCCCAGTGCAACGCCGACTCATTCACCCCGCCGCACTGCGGGTAGGCCCGCCCCAGCGCGATGTGCACCGTGCCGAGGATCTTCTCGTCGATGAGCAAGTCACCCGTCATCGTCGTGAGCGCTGCGTTGGTTCCGATTCCCAGCTCGCCCACGCGCCGGGCGCCGGCGTCGGTGTCGAGCAGGCTCCGCACGAACTCCAGTCCCTCGGTCGCGTGCTCGCGGACCACCAAGCCGGCTGCGAACTCCAGCTCGAGCTCGCACACGCGTACGCCCGCGAACCAGAACTCGCCGGGAAAGCGGATGACACCGCTCACGTCCTGCTCCAGCGGTGCGGTCGCGATCTCGCCATCGGGCCAGTTCGCGCTCCCCGAGAACGCGACCCAGCGTCGCCCGGTGACAGGCAGCTCGAGCCTGCCCCACGAGTCTTCGATCACCACCGTGCGCGCTCGCTCGAGCCGCGCACACAATGCCGACATCCGGGCCTCGGCCTCGGGCCAGTCCGCGTCGAAAGAGGCCGCCCACTCGGCCAGCAACTCGTCGGTATCCTGCCCGGTCGCCCGAGCCCACTCAGGAGTGGGAATGCGCACCAGCGCCCACCGCGTCTGCTGCCACCGCATGGTCGACACGATGCCGCGGCCATGGCGCAGCGCCGCGATGCGCGTGGGTTCGGCATCGACCACGGGCGACGCCATGGCACGGAACGACACATGCACGTCGCACCACTGCATCGCCGCCACCTCGAGCGGCGGCGCCTGCTCGAGCAGAGTGGTGTCGGCCCAGCGCAGCGCGCTCTCGTCGAACCGCTCATCGGTGGCGAGCACCTGGGGCACAGCGCCACGCCGCCAGCACTCGTCGACGAAGGCCGCCACGGCGGGGAGCGCCGCCGCATCGGTGAAGAACACCGACACCTTGTCACCCGCCGCCACCCGCACACCGTCGGCGACCAGTTCGGTTATGCGGCCCCACTCGGTCGCCTCGCTCACCGCGCCCGCTCCTGGTGCAGGGGTGCCACCGCGCGGTACAGGGCCGCGAACTGCGCGTGGTCTGCGACGAGCACATCGCGCGCGTCGTCGTCGGGACGCACCCGCTGACGTTCTCTCACCCATCCCCGCACCTCGGCTGGGCGCTGTACGGCCCCGACCCCGAGCGCGGCGAGGAAGGCATTGCCGTAGGCGGCGCCGGGCGAATCGGTGACCTGCTGCTCGAGCCCCGTGATCGTAGAGACGGTTGTCATGATGATCGGGTTCTGGGTCGCGCCACCGATCGCGACCACACGCCAGACGGGTGCATCGGCGGAGCACAACGCGAGGATCGCTGCGGCGATCGAGTGCCCCACGCCCTCGAGCACGGCACGCGCGACGTCGGCGCGGGTGTGCTCGAGACCCAGCCCGATCAGCGCACCGCGACTGGTCGGGTCTTGGAAGGGAGTGCGCTCGCCGGCGAAATGCGGCAGCGCGAGCACCCCTCGCGCCCCCGCCTCTGATTCGCCGGCCAAATCGATGAGCCGCGAGAAGGTCAGTTCGTCCTGGTCGCTTGCCAAGCCCAGCAGATCGGCCAGCCACCGGGTGGCAGTCCCTGCGGTCGACGTGCCCGACGCCAGCACGTACGTGCCCTCGAAAACGAAAGGCGCCGACCAGAGGCCTTCTCTGACGCGCGCCCGGTCGCCCACGCGAATGAAATAGCCGCTCGACCCGTACATCGCCATCAGTTCCCCGTCAGCGACGACCCCCGACCCGACCGCCTCTGCGGGCGAATCGGTCGTCCCGGCAATCACCGGTGTGCCCTCCGGAATGCCGGTGATCCTCGCAGCCGCGGCGGTGACCGCACCGGCTCTCTCGGTGGTCCAGGCGATCCGCGGCAGCCGAGCCAGGTCGACGAAGTCTTCGCAGCCCGACACGTCCCACGCCCCCGCGCTCAAGTCGTAAAGGGGGTGGAAGTAGCCCGCGGTGGCGTGATCGATGACCACTTCTCCGGTGAGCTTCGCCACCAGCCACGACTGACTCGTCATGAACCAGCGCGCCTGTCGCCACACGTCGGGCTCTTCGTCCTTCAGCCAGGCGATCTTCGGCCCGGCCGACTGGCTGGTCAGGGTGTTTCCCGACCGCCGCACGATCTCCTCTGCGCCGAGCCCCGCGGTGAGGCGTTCGATCTGCTTCGTCGCTCGCGTGTCGATGCCGTACAGGATTGCCGGGCGCAGCGGTCGAAGGTCGGCGTCGGTCGCGACGACGCACGGACCGATCGCGCTCACGGCCACCGCCTCGACCTTCTCCGCCCCGGGATGACGGAGCAGATCGCGCGCGATGGCGCACACGTCCGCCCACCAGGCATCCTCCGGATCCTGCTCGACCCACCCCGGCGCCGGCGTGTCGATGCCGTGACGGCGACGTGCGGCGGCGACGACCATGCCGTCGCGGTCGACCAGGACCCCCTTGCTCTCGAAGGTGCCGACATCGATCCCGAGGAACATGATCAGCGAACGGCGATCGCGACGCTCATGAGATCCTTCACGCGCGCCACGTCGACGTCGTTCTCGAACTTGCCGTCCTTCTTGAAGAAGGTGCCGACGATGCCCGCGTCGGCGAACTGGATGCTCTCCTCCAGCGTGTCGGGCCGCACGCCGGTGTTGACGAACACCGGCACCGACCCGGCGTGCTCCTTCACCGTCTTCAACGTCGATGTGTCGGTAGGAGCGCCTGCCGTCAGTCCCGAAACGCACAACCCGTCGGGCACGCAGTTGAACACCGTGGACCGGGTGAGCTGGGCGAGATCGCGCGCGGCGACGTACGAGGCCGCTTCGGGCACGATGTTGAACAGCAGTCGCACCTTCTCGGCGTCGACCGTCTTGCGGTGCCGTGCGGTGCGCCCGACATTCGTATCCCACATGCCGAAGTCACTCGCGTAGACGCCGGTGAACACCTCACGCACGAACGCGGCCCCGGTGGCGACAGCGAGGTCGATCGACGCAACGGCATCCCAGAGCACGTTGACGCCGAAGGGCACCGCGAGCTGGTCGCGAACCTCCCCGATCACGCGCGCCATGCTGATCGCCGTGATCGGGTCGGTGTGGGTCAGGTAGGGCAGGCTGAACTCGTTGGAGATGAGGATGCCGTCCACTCCGCCTTCTTGCAATGCGCCGATCTCTTTGCGCGCATGCGCAATGATCCCCTCCATGCCCACCGACTTGTCGAACCCGGGATCGCCCGGCAGCGCCGGAAGGTGGCACATGCCGATGATCGGCTTGTGAACAGGAAAGACCTCATCGAGCCAAGCACTCATGGGTGGAACCGCCTTCGGTTGCGAAATGGACAAAGCGTGTCGGATGCCGCCGATTCAGTCGGTGCCCGCAGCCGCCGGGGACGTCGCACGCCACGACTCGACGAACCGCAGCAGCGCGGTCGCCCCCGGGTCGGCCTTGCCGATGCTGCGTTCCTGAAGCCACGAGGCGCGGCCGCGACGGGACTGCAGATCCTTCGTCCGCTCGACGGCGTCCCCGGCAGCGCTGACCGCAGCGTTCGCCGCAGCTCCCGCATCGACCTGCCCGACAAGCGCATCGGCGACCGCGGCGAGTCCGTCATAGATCGTCTTGTCGCCGAGTTGTGTCTTGCCGCGCTGCGCGATGCTGGTGCCCGCGGCGTCGGCGAAGCGCTGCGCGTCGTCGATCGTGATGTCGGAGACGTCGGCCCAGACCCGCGATCCGGCCAGCAGCGCCCCCGCGACGAGCGCAGCCATCGTCGAGGGGTTCGCGTTGGCGAAAGCCTTCGCCGAGGCTCGGGCGATGTCGGTCGGCGTCGCCTCTGCGGGCAGTGCCTCGAGGGCATCGATCACTGCGGTGGAACCGGCGGAGATCGTGATGCCGAGGTCGCCGTCGCCCAGGGCTTGATCCAGTTCACGCAGCTCGTCCGCCGAGTCGATCAGCACGGCGAGGCTCTCCCGAATGCGGATGTTCAGCTCGGTGGCATCCATGTCAGCTCTCTTCGAAGAAGGGGGACTTCGCGGGCGCTTCGAGCAGGGCGAGGCGCTCATCGTCCAGGTCGAGTAGCGAGATCGATGCGCCCGCCATCTCGAGGCTGGTGGCGTACTCCCCCACATAGTTCTTGGCGATCTCGATGCCCAGTTCGGCCAGCATGAGGTGGGTTTTGCGGTACAGCACGTACAGCTCTTCGAGGGGGGTCGCGCCCATGCCGTTGACGAGCACCGCAACGTGCGCGCCGGCGCTGAGGCCGAGATCATCGACGAGCGCCTGCACGAGATGCTCGGCGATCTCATCCGCGGTTTCGAGCGGGCCCCGCCGGATGCCCGGCTCACCGTGGATGCCGATGCCGATCTCCATCTCGCCGTCGGGCAGATCGAAGCTCGGCTGCCCGGTCGTCGGCATGATCGTGGGAGCGAGACCGATGCCCATCGTCGCCGTGTGAGCGACCACGTCCTCGGCGATCTGCGCGACCTGCTCGAGCGAGTCGCCGCGCTCGGCTGAGGCGCCGGCCGCCTTGTAGGCGAAGAGAATGCCGGCGACGCCGCGTCTGTCGCTTGCCCGATCCTTCGGCTGGCTCGCGACGTCGTCGCGGCCCAACACCGTGCGAGTGGGGATGCCCTCGAGGTCGGCCAGATCCGCGGCGAGGTCGAAGTTGAGGACGTCGCCGCCGTAGTTGCCATAGAGGTATAGCACGCCGGCGCCACCGTCCACGGCCTTGGTCGCTTCGAAGATCTGCTCCGGGCTCGGGGAGCTGAAGACGTTGCCGATCGCGACGCCCGAGCACAGCCCCTCGCCGACATAGCCTTTGAAGAGCGGCAGGTGCCCCGATCCACCGCCGGTGACGATGCCGACCTTTCCCTGCTGGGGGGCGTCCGCGCGCACCAGCACGCGCAGGTCGTCGCCCGGCGTCTTCAGCAGGTCGGGGTGCGCGAGCAAGATGCCCTGCACGAACTCGTCCACGAACGCCTCCGGGGCGTTGATGATCTTCTTCACTTCGTTCGTTCCTTTCCGCGACGCGCGGCCGCCGGGGCGTCGGTCTCACTCGGTGCCGACGGCGCTGCCTTGCGTCGTCGCCGGAACTTCAGCTGGTCGAACACCATGACCGCGATCAGCAGCACACCCTGAGCGATGGCGTACTCGTAGGCCGACAGTCGCATCGCGGTGAACCCGCTCGAGACCACCTGCAGCGTCAGGGTGGCCAGGATCACGCCGAGCACCGTGGCGAAGCCGCCGCTGGGGTTCGTGCCACCCAGCACGGCGATCACGATCGCAAGGAGCACATAGCTGGACCCGTAGTCCGCGCTCGCCGACGGGTTGCGGGCGAGGAAGACCAGGCCGGCAAGGCCGCCCAGCACGCCGCTGACGATGTAGGTGAGCATGAGGGTTGAGCGGCTGCTGATGCCGGAATAGCGCGCAGCGACCGGATTGGCTCCCTGCAGCTGGATCTTGCGGCCGATAGCGGTGCGGTTGATCACCACGGCGAGCACGACCGCCGCAAGAATCAGCACCAGAAAAAGCACCGGCACCCCGACCAGCGTGGCCTTGCCGATCGCCGTCACGGCGGGCGGCGCACCCGAGATCGTCACTCCGCCGGTCCACACCAACGCGAGACCGTTGAACAGCTGCATGGTCCCGAGCGTGGTGAGAATCGGCGTGACCCCCACGACGCTGATCAACACACCGTTGACCGCACCCAGCAGCGCCCCCATCCCGATGCCGGCGAGCACGAAAACCAGCGTGAGTGAACTCGCCATCTCCGGGCCCGCGCCTGCGGCGGCGGCGGTGTAGAGCGAGGACACCGTGATCGCCGAGACGTTCGCGATGGCCACGATCGACAGGTCGATGCCGCCGGTGAGCATGGCGATCATCATCGCCAGCGAGATCAGCCCGATCTCAGGCGCGCCGACGCCGATGTTCTGCAGGTTGATCGGGTTGAGGAACACACGCGGGTTGAGAAGTGCGAACAGGGCGAACACCGCGATGAGCAACAGGATCATGCGCCCAGCGCCTCGCTGCACCTGCACCTGCGACACGAGCTTCGCGATCGGCCCGTCGGCCGCGTTCACCGCGGCGGACTGGCTCTGTGGACCCTGATCGCTCATGCGCGGGCCACCTCCTCCTCGAGCAGCACAGGGGTTTTCCGGGCCCGCATCGCGGTGAGTGCCTGGATGCTCACGCCGATGATCAGCAGAACGCCGACGGCCGCACGCTGCCACGTACTCGGGATGCCGATGAGCACCAGGTTGTTGTTGATGAGCTGCACCAGCACCACCCCGAGCACTGTTCCCAGCACCGAGCCGCGGCCGCCGAAGATCGAGGCGCCGCCCAGGACCACGGCCGCGATGATGTCGAGCTCGGTGCCGACGAGTGACTGTGGGTTGGCGTTCTTGCCCAGGATCACGGCCACCACCCCGCCGAAGGCGGCGAGCGCGCCGACCAGCACGTACAGCAGCACCTGAGTGCGAACGACCTTGATGCCCACGCGGCGGGCCGCCTCGATGTCGCCCCCGATGGCGAAGATGCTGCGGCCGAACGCGGAATACTTCAGCATCCACCACACGAGCACGGTCATCATGACCACCGGGACGAGCATGCCGTGCAGGTACCCCGCGCCCGGGACATCGAGCAGGTGGGCATCACCGGCGACAGAGACGCTGTCGGGGAGTTTGGCCGCCGAGATGTACGCCGAGCCGATGTACGTGAGCAGTATCCCCCTCACAATCCCCTGCGTGCCGAGCGTGACGATCAGCGTAGGCAGTCGGAATCGTGCGATGACGACGCCGTTGAGCAGCCCCCACAGGGCGCCGATCGCGATCGCGATGGCGAAGACGCCTACCAGCGTGGGGTCGAAACTCGCCTGGCTCGACCAGCTGACCGTGGTGTAGGCCGCGAAGATCGCGATCGCCGGGAACGACACGTCGATGCCCCCGGAGATCATCACCAGCAGAACACCGAGCGCGAAGATGAGGGGGACCAGCGAGCTGCGCGCCAGGCCGAAGAAGGTGCCGGGGCTGAAGAACACCGGGCTGGCGATCGACATCGCGATGACTACCACGATGATCACCGCCGCGAGCACACCCTCGTTGTTCGGCCCCCTGAGGCGACGGAGCATGCCCATCAGGCCGTCATCCTTTCCTGAATGGCGTCCTGGGTGAGGTCCGCGCCGGCCATCTCCGAGACGATGCGACCCGATCGCACGATCAGCACGCGGTGGCAGCTCGAGACCATTTCGGGGATGTCGTCCGAGATGACGATGATCCCCATCCCCTCGGCGGCCTGCGCACGGAGGATCGAGAAGATCTCCTCCTTCGAGCCGATGTCCACACCGACCGTGGGGCCGTTGAGCATGAGGATGGCCGGCTTGCGGTCGAGCCACTTGGCGATGACGACCCGCTGGGCGTTACCTCCCGAGAGGCTGCGCACGGGTGCCTGCACGTTGGGCGCCTTGATCCGCAGCCGCGCGAAGAGGTCCTTAATCGAGCGGGCGATGCGCTTGCGGTCCAGCAGCAGCGCCTTCCCCCGGTAGGAATTCAGCGACGCGGCGACCATGTTGTCGGCGATGGACTTGTCGAGAAAGAGGCCCTGGGTAAGGCGGTCTTCGGGCACGTAGCCGATGCCCGCGCGCACCGCGTGGGCTATCGACCGAATCCGACGGGTCTCGCCGCCCACCGTGACAGTGCCCGTGTCTGCGGGTTGAACGCCGAAGATCGCCTCTGCGATCTCGCCTCGCCCCGAGCCCAGCAGCCCGGTGATACCGAGGATCTCGCCGCGCTGCACAGCAAAGCTGACATCTTCGAAGGCCCCGTCGCGACCAAGACCGTCCACCGCCATGAGAGGCGGTTGATCGAGAACCAGGTCGTCGACGAGGCGCTCCTCACCGACGTCGCGGCCGGTCATCGCCTTCGCGATGCTCCGCCCGGTGTACTCGGACGCGAGACCGGATGCGACGACCTGGCCATTGCGGAGCACTGTGACACGCTGCGCGATCTGCAGCACCTCGTCCAGCTTGTGACTGACGAACATGATCGCCACTCCCCGCTCCTGCAGTCGCCTGACGATGGCGAAAAGGCGCTGCACTTCGGAGTGCGTCAGTGCCGTGGTCGGCTCGTCCATGATGAGAACACGAGCTTCCCCCACGAGCGCGCGACAGATCGCGATCAGCTGCCGGTCTGCGATCGAGAGGTGCTCGACGTCCGCGTCCAGGTCGATGTGCAGTCCGAGGTCAGCGACGATGCCCTCGGCTGCGGCACGGATGCGACGGCGGGACGACAATTTGCGGCGGTCGGAGAGCTCGCTGAGCATGGCGATGTTCTCGGCGGCCGTGAGATTCGGGAACAGCGAGAAGTCCTGGTAGATCACCTGGATGCCGGCGCGGATCGCGCCGCTCGGCGTGGTGTGACCCAGAGACTGACCATCGAGGATCATCACACCGGAGTCCGGTCGCTCCACACCGCTGATGATCTTGATGAGCGTGGACTTGCCGCTGCCGTTCTCCCCCGCCAGGCAGTGCACTTCGCCAGGCTCGAGCGTCAGGGAGACGCCGTCGAGCGCACGCACACCGCCGTAGACCTTGACGATGTCGCGCACCTCGAGCGCCAGTTCGACGAAACTCATGCGTGTCGGTACCCTTCAGTCGCGACGCGGGAGGGCGCCCAGCGGCACTCTCCCGCGTCGACCGATGTCGGATCGATCAGAAGTCGTACTCGGCGACGTTGTCGGCATCCACCTCGACACCCGCATCACCCGCGAAGACGTTGTCGTAGCCGTCGAGCTTGACCAGCGACTCGTACCCGGGGATGCCGAGGTCCGTTCCCACTTCGATCGTGTCGCCGTCGAGGAGGATCTGCGCGATCCGCAACTGAGCCTTACCCGCCAGCGCCGGGTCCCAGAAGAAGATCTTGTCGATGGCCCCGCTGGCGAGGTAGCTCTCCGCCACCGACGGGATGGAAGTACCCATCACGCAGACGGTGTCGCTCTTGCCCGCTTCTTCGACCGCTCGCGCGATGCCCACGACGTCGGTGCCGGCGGAACCCTGGAACCCCTTGATGTCGGGGTACTTGGCCAGAAGTTCCTTGGCCTTGTTGTAGGCAACCTCTTCGTCTTCTTCGGACTCGATCGGATCTTCCAGACGGGTCATCCCGGAGAAGTTGGCGGTCTGGTTCTCTTCGGCGCCCTGCACCCACTCGCTGTGCGATCCGTTGGTGAGGCGCCCGACGAACTGCACGTAGCCGCCCTCCTCCTCCATGCACTGGGCGAGGTTGTCCATGATCTGCGATCCGTACGCCTTGTTCTCGAACGCCTCGATGTCGATGTCGACGTTGTCGATTCCGGCGGCCTCATGCGAGACGACGATGATGCCCTTGTCGCGGGCCTCGCCCAGCACCGTGGCAAGCCCCGCCACGTCGTTAGGCACGACCGTGATCGCCAGCGGCGACTGGGCGATGAGGTTCTGGATGATGTCGACCTGACCCTCGTTCGTCGCCTCCGCGGGTCCTTCCTGACGGGCATCGATCCCTGTTTCAGAGGCCCACTCGTCGACTCCGACCTCCATGCGGTCGAACCAGCCGATCCCCGTCGCCTTGACGACGGTGACATACGCCCCTTCGGCGGCGGCATCCCCCCCGCCCGTTGCGTCGCCGCCACCCTCGCCCGCGGTGGTTCCGCAGCCGGCGAGTGCGAAGACAGCCGTCCCCGCGAGCAGGGCCATGGCAAACCTGTTGCGCTTCATGCTCACTCCTTTGTGATCGGGTCTTCGCGTTCGCTGCGTGGAACCGACGGTGTTTTCGCCGAACGTAGTCACGATGCTGCGTGGTTGTCAATGGGTTCGCGCGTCAGAGCGCGCGATAACCGTCGTCATCATGCGTGAAACCGCGCATCTGCCCCGATAGAGTGAGCCGGTCCCTATCTACGAGGAGCGCAGAGCGATGTCGCGACAGGCTCAGATTCTTGAGCTGCTGGCGGAGCAGGGCTTTCAGTCGGTTGCGGCCCTCGCCGATGTCTTCGGCGTGACCGCCTCGACGATCCGCCGCGATCTGGACCAGCTCGAGGCGCGAGAGCTCGTTCAGCGCACTCATGGCGGGGCTCTGCCGAGCCCTCAATTCGGCGCGCCCTTCGACCTGAAGTCCACCCTGCATCGAAAAGAGAAGGTCGCCATCGGCAAGGCCATGGCTGACCGGATCCTCGACGGCCAGACGGTGCTGATGGACAGCGGCACGACAACACTCGAAGTCGCGCGGCACCTGGCGAGCTCACGGGTGACTATCGTGACGAACGACCTGCAGATCGGCCTGGTGGTGGCTGAGCGCCAGCGCGCGAACCTGGTGTTCATCGGCGGAGAGCTGCTTCCGAACGACGTGTCGATGTGGGGGCCCACGTCCGTCCAGCAGCTGCAGAACCTGCGTGTCAACGTGGCGATCCTCGGATGCGACACCGTGCTCGACGACGGCTTGTACAGCACGTCCAGCTACGAGATCGAACTCAAGCGAACCATGCTCTCGATTGCGGGTGAGGCGTTCTTCGTCGCAGACAGCACCAAGTTCGGTCGCGAGGCCCTCTTCAAGTGCTTCGACCTCTCGTCATTCACGGCAGGGATCACCGACTCGCACCTCGATCCATTGCGCGCCGCAACCTTTCCCGTGCCACTCATCCGGGCAGTGGTCGACGAAACCCTCTGATCGCCACCCCGCGAAACACGCGGAAACGACCGCGAAATCTGGCACTGAAAGAGTCCTGACCATCCCCCAGGGACGCGCCGGCGCGACATGCGCCGGGTGCGTGCGTCGGCATCCCTCCACCGAGGAAGGACCTGCTTTCGCATGCTTGAAACCACCCTCCGCGCACGACCACGTCGTGCCCGCACCCGAGCGCTGGCGCTGCTGACGGCAGCCGTCGCGGTCTTCGGCGGCTCGCTCGCGCTGGCTCCCGCAGCCCACGCGGCCAGCGGCGTCACCGTCACCGCTCCCGCCACCGTCACCGCGGGCGACTCCGTCACCGTGACGGTGGCCGCCGACGCCGGCGCGGACCTCTTCGCCTACGACCTCACCGTCGGCTACGACCCCGCCCTGCTGGCTCTCACCGACGGCAGCGAGACCTACCCGGCCGGCGGCTACGGCACGGTCACCGAATCGGCCGGCACGGTCACGTTCACGAGCACCCGACTCGGCACGTCGCCCGGCCTCGCCGGACCACACGACCTCGTGACCTTCTCGTTCACCGCCCTCGCCGCGGGCCCGGCGACGATCAGCCTGGATGCCGCCACCTTCATCGACTCGGCGAGCGCGTCGCAGGCGCTGCCTCAGCCCGTCACTGCCACGGTCGAGATCGCCGCGGCGCCGGGCAGCGCGCCGGCTCCCACCCCCGCGCCCAGCACTCCGGCCACGGGCGCTCCGGCCACGGGTACACCGGCCGGCGACGCGACGGACGGTGACGTGGATGCCGCCGACCGCGCCGGCGCTCCCGCGGGGTCGCTGGCATCGACCGGTGGTGACGTCGTGATGTGGATCGTCGCGGGTGCCGCGGGTGTGGGCTTGCTCGCGCTCGGTGTGGTGTTCGCGTTGCGCCGTCGCCGTGGGGAGGTCGGGGCGTGAGCGCGGGTGCGGCGTTTCGTCTCGGGCGCACAGCGCCCTCGCTCAACGACCGGGAGCACAACGACCGGGGAATCAACGACCGGGGAATCAACGACCGGGGAATCAACCGACGGAAGGGAAACATGAACACCACGCGAACCCGGGGAGCGATCGCCGCGGCCGCCGTGCTCGGCACCATCGCCGCCACCGCCGTCAGCGTGCCGGCAGCTGCCGCGCCCGCGGCGAGCGCCGCTCCCCTGCTGGCGCCGTACTACACCGAGCTCGACCTCACCGGCGACGACCAGGTGACCACCGCCGACCTCGACGTCGCGGCATCCGCCCTCGGTCTCGCGAGCGACCAGCCGGGCTGGGCCGATGTCGCGATCATCGACACCGACGCGAACGGCGCGATCACCGTGGCCGACCTCGCCGCCCTGTCGCAGCGGATGGTCTACGACGACGGCCCGTTCGAGCTGGTCGAGGCCTCGGTGCTCGACATGCAGGCCGCTATGAACGCCGGAGTCACCACCTCGGTCGAGATCACGCAGGGATACATCGACCGCATCGCCGCCTATGACGACGCACTGGTCGATCTCTCCGGCGGCGGGCGTCCGCTCAACTCGATCGTCACCGTCGGGCCCGCAGCCCTCGAAGCGGCCGCGGCCGCCGACGCCGAACGCGCCCGCAACGGCATGACGAGCATGCTGCTGGGCGTGCCGATCGCGCTGAAAGACAACTACAACACCGCCGACATGGTCACCACCGCCGGCTGCGGATGCTGGAACGACAACCAGACCGCGACTGACGCGTTCATGGTGCAGGGTCTGCGCGACGCGGGTGCCGTGGTGCTCGCCAAGGCCAGCCTCGACGAGTTCGCCTACGGGTTCGCCTCGGAGTTCACGTCGTTCCAGCAGCCCGGGGCCACCACGCTCGTCGCGAGCCCCTACTTCACCAGCCGCACCGCCGGCGGGTCGAGCGGTGGCACGGGCGCGGCGATCGCCGCGAACCTGGCCGGCATCGGCTTCGGCACCGACACGGGCGGGTCGATCCGTGTGCCCGCGTCGTACAACCAGCTCGTGGGCGTGCGCCCGACGGTGGGCCTGGCCAGCCGGGACGGCATCATTCCGCTGGCGCTCAGCCAAGACACCGGCGGCCCCATGACGCGCTCGGTGATGGACGCGGCGGTGGCGATGGATGCCGTCGTCGGCATCGACCCCGCCGACGACGTCACCTCTCGGCAGGCCGGCGTGGTGCCCGAGTCGTACACCTCTTATCTCGACGCGAACGCGCTCGCCGGCGCCCGCATCGGGTACGTCGCCTCGATGATCGGTCGCAACGCCACCACTGTGCGGCTGTGGAACGAGACCAAGGCCACCCTCGAGTCGCTCGGCGCCACGGTCGTCGAGGTGCCCGGTTCCCCGGAACTCGACACCGTGCTCAACGAGGGCAGCGGCAGCACCATCGAGTTCAAGCGCGACCTGAACGAGTACATCGAGACGCACCTGGCGCCGAACGTGGCGGCACGCAGCATCGACACCATTCTCGAAGGCGGCAACTTCGTGACCTCGCGGCGCAATGTCTACGTGCAGCGCAACAACGTGACCGAGGAGCAGTACCAGGCGTGGGCCGGTCCAGAGGGCTCGCACACCACGGTGCTCGCACAGGGCAAGACGCTCGTCACCGGCATGCTCGACGACCTGGGTCTCGACGCGCTCATCTACCCGTCGGGCAACCCCTACGGCACGCAGAGCACCAACCTGCGGCTCAGCCCCAACACCGGCATGCCGTCGGTGACGGTGCCCATGGGACAGGCCGTCGAGGGTGAGCAACTCCCGGGCGCGAACGTCAACATCGAGCTGCTCGGTCGCGACTTCGCCGAGGGCACGCTGCTGGGGCTCGCCTACGCCTTCGAGCAGGCGACGCACCACCGCACCGCCCCTGCGCTGTACCCCGCGCTGGGCTGACACCGCGGCGCCTGCGTCATCCGTCGACCATGGCGGATGCCGCAGGCGCGCAGGCACCGGATGCCACGCGGCCACACCGCGTGGCGATGCTGGTGCCGCCGCCGATGCCCCCAGCACGCCGCCACCACGGCCGAATGCACCCCTAATATGCCTCTGGGGGATGCGGCGTCAGGGGGTGGCGCGGCACGATTTCACCACGACGGGGGTACGTGTGGATTTCGAGACGGCTGTGGGGGCCGAAGGGGTGGCGTCAGGCCAGCGTGCCGAGCAGGCCCAGCGCGATGAAGCTCGCGTTGTAGACGACGTGCACGAGCACGGCGCCCCAGATGCGCCCGGTCAGCAGCACGAGCAGGGCACAGGTCAGGCCCACCGCACTCAGCGACAGCGCGGCATCCAGCGTCAGGGCTCCCCCGACGGAGTGCACGATGACGAACAGAGCCGTCGAGACGAGCACCGCCGCTATCCCCGCGGCGACACCGCCGTAAGCGCGGCGCAGGGCCGCGTAGACGGCGATGAGCAGCACGGCGCGAAAGAAGAACTCTTCGACGACTGGCGCGACCATCACGCCGGGCAGGGCTTCGGTCAGCCACCACGCGGCGGGCAGCCGGCCGTCGATGGTCAGAAAGACGGGGAAGGACGCTCCGGTGCCGAACGCCGCCGCTGCCCAGCCCTGCAGCAGGCGCAAGAGCACCCCGAGCATGAGGCCGTAGAGCAGGTCGAGCGGGCGCAGGCGCAGCAGGCCGACCGGGCGCGACCGGCGAAAGGCCACGACGACGGGGACGAGCATCGCCACCCACAGCGCAGCGGTGCTGGCGGGACCGACCCACGCCTGGTCGGGCCAGAGCACCACGAGGCCCGTGCCGATGAGCACGCCGGCGCCGAGGCTGAGCACGGCCCACCCGGCGAGCATGCCGCGCCATGGGCGCACGGTGCGGCCGCCGAGGCGCCAATCGGTGCGGCGGCGGCGCTCGGTCCGGGTGCGCGGTGGTTCCGCCGGCTGCGGCGTCAGGGGCGCGACGGCGACGTCGGTAGGCTGATCGGGCACGGCCCCACGTTACCGGGGCCATCCGCCCGCGCCGACTCGCTCGCAGAGTCGGCCGTCCCCGGAGGTCGCGCTGTGTTCGAGATCGTCACCATCTGCACGGGGAACATCTGCCGCTCTCCCCTGGCGGAGCTGCTGCTGCGCCAGCGCCTTGCCGATCTGGGCGTGACGGTGCACAGCGCCGGCACCCGCGGTCTCGTCGGCACGCAGATGACCGAAGAGGCGCGTGAGCTGGCGGTCGCACGCGGCATCCCGATCGATCAGGCCGAAGCCCACCGAGCGCGGTGGCTCGAAGAGCGTCATCTCGCCACCCCCGACCTGGTGCTGGCGATGGCACGTGAGCATCGCCGCGCGGTGGTGGAGCTTGCTCCCTCGCGGCTGCGGTCCACATTCACGGTGCGCGAGTTCGCCCGGCTGGCCCGCACGCTCGATGACCGCGAGCTCACGGCGACGGCCGACGCGGCCGGAGCGGATGCCACTTCGCGCCTGCGCGCCCTCGTCGCCCTGATCGCTGCGCAACGCGGCATGTCGCAGCCGCTGGCCGACCCGCTCGATGACGATGTGGTCGACCCGTACCGGCGATCGTGGAAGACGTATGAGCTGTCGGCGGCACAGCTGGAGCCCGCGATCGACGAGGTGGTGCGGGTGGTGCGGCTGGCGATGGCGCGACACGCGCCTGTGGCAGACTGACGGGGACCGTCCTTCCGATGCGCCGTCTCGGCGCGATGCCCCGAGAGGCACCATGGAGCTCAGCGACTACATCCGCATCCTGCGCAAGAACTGGGTGATCATTCTGGTCGCGACGCTGCTGGGGCTCAGCGCTGCCGCCGCGTACTCGCTGACCCGCACCCCGGTCTACGAATCCTCGAGCACGGTCTTCGTCTCGACGCAGACCAGCGGAAGCGTCGCCGAGCTGCAGCAGGGGTCGAACTTCACCCAGGCGCGCATCAACACGTATGTCGGTCTCGTCAAGACGCCCGTCGTGATGAACCCGGTCATCGCCGAGCTCGAGCTCGGCACCACCGCCGAGGCCCTCGCCGGCTCGGTCAGCGCAAGCGCCGCCCTCAACTCCACGCTCATCACGGTCACCGTCGAGAACACCGACCCCGTGCTCGCCGCCGAGATCGCCAACGCCCTGGCCGCCAGCCTGTCATCGGCTGTGCCCGCCCTCGAGCCGTCAGGTGAGTCGGGTGTCAGCGCCGTGCAGCTGTCGCGCGTGCGCGACGCGCAGCCGGCCCTGAGCCCGTCGAGCCCCAACGTGCCGCTCAACCTCGCGCTGGGTACCCTCGTGGGCCTGGCCCTCGGCCTCGGCCTCGCGGTGCTGCGCACCGTGCTCGACACCCGCGTGCGCAACACCCGCGACGTCGAACAGGTCACCAAGGCCCCCATGCTGGGCGCCATCGCCTTCGACCCGAAGGCGAAAGAGCGCCCACTCATCGTGCACGCCGATCCGCTCAGCCCTCGCGCCGAGTCGTTCCGGGCTCTGCGCACCAACCTGCAGTTCCTCGACATGGGCGGGCGGGCAAGCTTCGTCATCACCAGCTCGGTGCCCAGCGAGGGCAAGTCGACCACGACGATCAACCTGGCCATCGCGCTGGCCGACGCGGGCAAGCGCGTGGCGCTGATCGACGCCGATCTGCGCAAGCCCAAGGTGGCCGAGTACCTCGGCATCGAGGGCGGCGCCGGCCTCACCGACGTGCTCATCGGGCGTGCCCGTGTCGGCGACGTCATGCTGCCGTGGGGCGGCCGCAGCCTGTACGTGCTGCCGGCCGGCAAGATTCCGCCGAACCCCAGCGAGCTGCTGGGATCGACGCAGATGCAGCAGCTGCTCGAGGTGCTCGAGCGCGACTTCGACGTCGTGCTGTGCGACGCCCCGCCGCTTCTTCCCGTGACCGATGCCGCCATTCTCGCGCGCGCCACCAGCGGTGCGATTCTGGCGATCGCCGCCGGCCGCACCAGCCGCCATCAGCTCTCGGGCGCGGTGGAAGCACTGCAGACGGTGGGCGCCAAGGTCGCCGGCGTCGTGCTGTCGATGGTGCCGACCCGCGGGCCCGATTCGTACTACGGCGGCTACGGCTACGGCTACGGCGGTTACGGGTACATCCAGAAAGAGACGGCGCAGAAAGCCGCACGCGGCCGCAAGCGCAAGGCGCCGGTCGCCCCGGCGCCGAGTGTTCCCACCTTGCAGCAGGCGGGCCGGGCGACCGGCCAGACTCAGGTGCCGGCTACCCGACGCGCCGCCGCAGAGTAGCTCACCGTGCCCGCCCGAAAACCCGACGTTTCGCGCGCCAGCCGCGTGATCGCGGTGGCGGCCATCGGCGCGCTGGCGGTCGGTGCGGTCGCGCTCAGCAGCGCGGCACTGCAGCACGGCACGCCTGCCCCGGCCACCGCTACGGCCGCGCCGGCACCGACCTTCACTCTCGGGCCGCAACCCGTTGCCTCCCCCACCACCGATGCCGCACCGCCCGCGCCGGACGCCCCAGTGTTCACGCACCCGGGCGCTGAGGAGCGGTTTCTGTCCATCGGACCCGAGGCCATGTGGCGCGCGTCCGCCGGCGAGTGCGGGGTGACCCCTCCCCTGGTGGAGCGTTCGGTCGACGGCGGAGAGACCTGGACCGACGTCACCCCCACCTATCGCGGCATCGGCCAGGTGCGCAGCCTCAACGCCTTCGCCGGCACCGAGGCCGAGATGATCGCCGACATGGGCGATGACTGCGAGACGCAGTACCTGCGCACCTTCACCCAGGGTCGGTTCTGGGAGCCGTACCCCGAGCTGCTGGAGCGCGCGACCTACATCTCGCCGATGGAGCCCGGCGTGATCATCACGGCAGACGGCCAGATCGACGCTCCCTGCGCCGACCCCTGGAGCTTCCGTTCGTCCGGTGGTGCCGTCGCCCTCATCTGCGACGCCACCGCCTTCCGCCTCGCCAACGAGGAGTGGGAGCCCGTGGTGGATGCCGCGGGCACCTTGGCACTCGATGGCGGTGACCTGCTGGTTGCGCACTCCGACACGAGTTGCGGCGGGCTGTCTGTCACGCGATTCGGGGATCAAGCGTCATCCGAGGGATGCCTGGAAACGTCGGAGCTCGGGGCTGTTGCGGCTGCCACGGCCGGCCCGCAGACCGTGACCTGGTCGGGCGCGAGCCTGCGTGGCGCCGGCGACTGAAGTCCCTGCGGGTCATTATTCGTTACACGCGCGTCATAGGCGCCTGATAGTTTTTTGATGGGAACAACATTGGGGTCAGAAGCGCGAGAGGAACGGTGTGACGAACGAACGGCTCGCGACCCCCGGGGCTGACCCGAGCCCCACCGACAGGCCCGCGGTCGACACCTCGAAACGCGATGGCGCGGCGCGGCCCACTCCCGCACGGCGGGATGACTGGCGTCGCCGCTACGCACGAAGGCTCGCCCTGACCGATCTGCTCGTGCTGGTGTGGGTCGTCTACGGCACGCAGATAGCCTGGTTCGGCTGGGGCAACGCCGCCGTCACGATGCGCGAGGACAGCCGCATCAGTGAGTTCTCCTACTGGTTATTCTCCGCGATGCTCATCGCTCTCTGGATGTGGGCGCTGACACTTTTCGATACGCGTGACCACCGCGTCATCGGCACCGGGCCCACCGAGTACGCGAGGCTTGCCCGCGCGAGCTTCGCGCTGTTCGGCGCCATCGCGATCATTGCATTCCTGTCCCGGATCGACGTCGCCCGCGGATTCCTCTTGCTCAGCCTTCCGGCGGGAATCCTCGTTCTTGTATTCGTGCGATGGCTGTGGCGTCAGTGGCTGCTCGCAAAGCGCTCTGCGGCGCAGTACAGCGCGCGCGTGCTGCTCGTCGGCTCCGAGCAATCCGTCGCCCAGACCGCCCGTGAATTACTCCGCGCGCCCGGAGCGGGCTACGTCGTCGTCGGCGTGTGCGTGCCTTCCGAACCGAACCCTTCGGTCGCGCAAGAAATCGGAGTACCAGCGGTGGGGACTGTCGACGCTGTCGAGGCGGCGATCGTCGCGTCCGGGGCAGACACCGTCATCGTCACGAGCACCGACGATCTGCCGCCGGACAAGGTGAAGCAGATCTCATGGGGCCTCGAGGCCGGCCGGCAGCACCTCGTGCTGGCACCCAGCATCACCGACATCGCCGGGCCGCGAATTCACACGCGCCCCGTAGCCGGCCTCCCTCTCATCCACGTCGAGACCCCTCGATTCACGCGCGGTCAGAGGCTGGCAAAGCGCCTCATGGATCTAGCTGTGGCGACGGTCGGCCTCATCGTGATCTCACCCCTCCTCGCCGTTCTGGCGCTGTGCGTCAAGTTCTCGTCACCCGGCCCAATCCTGTTCCGACAGGGGCGCGTTGGCTACCGTGGCGAGACGTTCACCATGCTCAAGTTCCGCACGATGGTTTCGCACGCTGAGCAACTCCTGCCTGAGCTGGGGCGTCAGTCCCGCGATACGGGTAACGACGTCCTCTTCAAGATGCGCAACGATCCGCGAGTCACACGTGTTGGCCGCGTGATGCGCAAATACAGCCTCGATGAATTACCGCAGTTGATCAACGTCATCGGTGGATCCATGTCACTGGTCGGCCCGCGCCCCTCGCTCCCGGCCGAAGTAGACCAGTATGCGGACCACGTCCACCGGCGGTTCCTCGCCAAGCCTGGCATCACGGGCTTGTGGCAGGTCAGTGGCCGGTCGTCCTTGTCTTGGGAAGACAGCGTGAGACTGGACCTCGCCTACGTTGAAAACTGGTCGTTGCTTACCGACTTGAGCATCCTCGCGCGAACTGCGCGGGCGGCAGCATTCCCAGGCGACAGCGCCCATTGACGCCCTCCTACCCTCAACCGACCGAGAAAAGCATGGCTGAACAAACCCACGAAGTGAACCCCCCGCCTTCCGACACGGCCCCCCCGTTCGACACAATCCGAGTCGGAGGGATACCCTTCTGCGTCGCCACCCTCGAAGGCGCAGTCCACTGGCTAATTCACGATGCCGCCCGCGCGCGTCTTGCCGTTAACGTGCGACTAGCAAATGCGTACAACGTCGCGCTTGCCGACAGAGAGCCCGCCTATGGAAACCTGCTAAGTGGCGACGGAGTGAATTTTCCAGACGGCTTGCCCGTGGTGTGGGCCATGCGCGCTCAGGCGCGCCAACTCGCGCCTGAGCGCGTGCGCGGGCCATCCTTGTTCGCGTCTGCGATGGAAGCCGGGGTGAGTCAAGGCACAAAGCACTTCCTCCTCGGTTCGACCCCGGAAACGCTCTCCCTCCTGCGACAGCGCCTTGAGAAGCTGCACCCAGGAATCCGCCTTGTGGGTTCTCACTCCCCACCGTTCGCGCCGGTGGATCCGGAGTATGTCCGTGGTTGCGTGGATGCAGTACGTGGCTCCGGCGCGGATATAGTCTGGGTTGGACTCGGGACTCCGAAACAAGACGCCCTTGGGACTGCGCTCGCGACGAGAATTGGAATGCCGACGGTGAACGTCGGCGCCGCGTTCGACTTTATGGCCGGCACAGTAAAAGAGGCACCCCGATGGGTTCAGAATTCTGGCTTAGAGTGGCTCTATCGCCTGGCGTCTGAGCCAAAACGCCTGTGGCGCCGCTATTTTTTCGGTAACGCGCGCTTCCTGCTGGTGGCGCTGAGAAACCGCTCACGAGCGATGGCCGACCTCACCACCCAATTCGATTGATCGGTATGCATACTTCGCACACATCTTTGGCCGATTCGAGCGGTGCGCCGGGAGTGGCGCTCCTGGGCGCCTTCGAGCGCGACAATTTCGGCGACGTACTGTTCCTCCAATTGACAAGGGAACTGCTAGCACATGACGACCCGAAGGTAACCGCGCCTTTCGACGCACAAAACGGTTTCAGGCCGTTGGGAATCGATGTGCAGCAATACCTCCGAGGGTGGGCCGCTGGACCTGACACGGTATGGATGGTCGGCGGAGAAGTCGGAGGCACTTCCATGGAAGATGCCTACCGGATGTCCGCCAGTGACGAGAGATACGGCGCGTACCTTGAGCGCGCCCGTCGTGGCCGCGCCAAGTGGATTGCGGCAACCACTAGCCGGTCCATATACAGCGCGGCTTACCTGCCCCGAATGTCGGCGAGCTCGCTGACGCGACATTCACACTTCGTGGTCAACTCAGCCGGGCTGAGCGCGCTCCGCGGGTTGCGCGGCCTTCGAAGGGATGAAGCATGGGGCGCCATAAAGGAGGCCTCATACGTGTCCGTGCGCGACGCCGCCTCGTCGTCCGCCCTTAGCCGTTACGGAGTAGACCACGATCTCACTCCCGACCTGGTCCACTCGCTTCGTGACACGCGCCCGGGCTGGCTCATTCCCGCCACCGAATCGCAGCCCTACGCGCTGGTGCAAGTAAAAGAGTCCGTCCTCGAGGACCATGGCCCTGAGCGTCTGGCAGATACGCTCATGTCATCACGAGAACTGCGCTCATACGAGATTCGGCTATTCGTCGCGGGGACCGCGAGGGGTCATGACTCAGTTCGGCTCTACGAAAGGGTCGTGGAGCGCGCCCGCCGATCTCATCCGGGCCGCGAGATCTCTATCCTCGAGGTAAACACCGCGATCGAGAAAGCGGAATCGATCGCGCGCGCATCGCTCTGGATCGGGACGTCCCTGCATGGCTGGATAATCTCGTCATCCTTTGAGGTTCCTCGCGTCGGGCTTTCGCTCGAGAAGGTCGCTCGGTACGCGCGAACCTGGAACGACCCAATGCCGACGGCCGTACCACTCGCGTCGCTACCAGATGCGGTCGAGATAGCGCGAAAGCGTTCCGAAGTGCCGGGCCGAGCGGAGGAGATGTCGGCCCTCGCTCTCGCCGGATTCCGTCGGGCCGAAACCGCTACCCAACGCGCTCTACCCCGCGAGCAAGGAGACTACCGCGCCGCTGCTGCGACCGGCATGGCCCGAAAGAGTCGCTCACTCGCGCATGTGGGCTGGACCAATACAGTGGACGAACTAAAAAAGTGGCGCCACAGGTGACTTCCCTTCTGGTCGTTACACCTGACCTCCGAGAAAACTCAACGGGACGCGCGTACGTCTGGTGGCTTTTGAGCCAGCATCTCGGATGGGATTGTCGAGTTGTATCTGCTCGGGGGGAGACCGTGTGGGCGCCCCTTCGGGACACCCCTTTCGCGTCCGCTTGCACGCGACTTCCTGGCCGTGATGCGCGGAGCGCATCACGTGAGCTCGCTCGCATTGCGGGTGACTACGATGCCACCGTGGCTGTGAAGCCCCTGCCAATCTCACTCGGGGTTTGTCTCGCCGCCAAAGCCCGGAGGGCCTTTCCACTCATCGTCGACATCGACGACCCAGATCTTGAGCACCGCCTGCATAGCGCCTCCCGCGCTCGGCGTATTGCCTGGCGCTTACGGCACCCGCTATTCACTTGGCGGGTACGGAACCTCAACGCATCGTCAGGTTGTTTCACGACGGCCGTGAGTAACCCGGTCTTGCAAGAGAAGTACGGCGGAACCCTCGTGCCCCATGCCCGCCCTGACAAGGGACCGGGCCAGCCTCATCGCTCTCCCAACCCGACGGTGGCCTTCGTGGGGACAGTGCGCTCACACAAGGGCATCAGTGTGCTACGTGAATCGGTGGCCAGATTGCAACCGGACGGCTTTAGGCTCGTCATCACCGCCGACCGACCGGAGGATGCGAACGCTTGGGAGAGCTGGGTGGGTGAAGGGAGCGTCGGCGAGGGTGAATCGCTGGTTGCAGCCGCCGACATCATTGCGCTGCCTAGCCTGGCATCGTCCTTCGCTGAGGGGCAGTTGCCGGCCAAGCTGATCGACGCAATGATGCTGGGGCGCGCCGTCGTGGTCTCGAAAATCGCCCCTCTACCGTGGGCGGTCGGCGACCTGGACCTCTCCGTCGAACCAGGTTCACCGACGGCGCTCGCGGCCGCGCTGCGAGACCTGGCAGCCCCGGAAAGACGCCAGGAGATTGCGGACCGACTCCGAGCTCGGGCGCTCTCCGAATTCAGCGTCACTGCCATCGCCCCTCGCCTAGTCGAACTGCTGGAGCAAGCACAGAATGTCGGCAGCGAGCACCCCGACCGGCCGCGCAGAGGCGTCCGAACAGCGCGGCTGCGGAGGCGGACACAATGAGTCAGTCCCACAAAACTCCAACGCGACGGGACGCCCTCGGCCCACTTGCATCCGCCTGCGCACCAGACAGCGGTAGCGAACCGCGCGCTGGCTGGGAGGCGCTACGCGCGGCCTCGCAGCTCTTCGACCGCGTCGTTCTCTTCACTCGCATCGGGGATCAGTCAGCCTTGCCTGCAGCGCTAGGCGCTCTGCCCGTACAAGAGGACATCATTACAGTCCCGACCGCCCTCGATAAACGCGGGGCAATACACATGCGATACGCGTTGCGGACAATCGCAACGGCGAGGGCGCTCAACCGCCTGCACGACTCCGTGGGGCGGATTGCGGCAGAGGGCGCAGCGATGGGCACGAAGGTGATCTGCCTCGGCTTGGGAGGCCTTTCGGCCTTGGCTGGTGAGTACGCGGCCACCGTGGCCACCGACCCGGCCGAGACTCTAACCGCCCGGCTTGCGTCTGTCCTGGACCGAGCGATTGCTGACGCTCAAGAGGGCCCGGCAATCTCGGCGCCGGACTGGAGCCACGAGGCGTATGCCTCGGCAATGCGCGAATGGTACGGGGTACCTTCTTGAGAGTCTTGATGGTCTACAACGATTACGCCCAGGTCGGTGGCGAGCGGTTCTCAGTGCGTGCGGAATTCGATAGCCTTCTTCGGCGCGGCGTGGACGCCCGCTTGCTGACCATCTCCAACGCGGATGTCCTGGAGGCTAAAGGCACCAGAGGACTTACCCTCGAAGCGATCCGCCCACGGCTATCAACTGCGCTCCTCCGTCAAGCACTCGACGACTTCCAACCGGACCTAGTCCACGCTCAGAACCTCTTCCCCCTCTTCGGCGGGCGCGCGATTGAGCTATTGCGCGAGCGGAAGGTCCCCTGGATCCGGTCGCTCCGAAACTACCGGCTCCGCTGCATCGCTGGCACCTGCTTTAGGGGCGGACACGATTGCGGTGAGTGTCGATCAGCAGATCGCGGCCTCAACGGAGTTAGGCATTCTTGCTACAGGCAGAGCGCGCCCGCTTCGGCCGCCGCTGTCGCCTATGCGATCACCGAGAGCCGGCAAACCGATCGCTACCCGCCGGACGCATATGTCCTCCTTAGCGAGGCGATGCTTGAGCCTCTCTCCACGGTGCTGGGCGCGGAGCGGATTTTCATCAAACCGAACGCCGTCCCGGGGGCCGCAGACGGAGCGATAGTGCCACGCTCGGCGCGCAATCTGGACGCGGTGTTTGTCGGGCGCCTCACACCCGAGAAGGGCGTCACCTCCCTGATTAACTCATTCGCGGGCTCCACGCGGGTTCGCCTAACGCTGATCGGCGAGGGGGCCCTCTCCGCATCAGACAGAAGGATCGTTGACGGCTCGGACCTGATAGAAGTGGTCGGCCCGCTCCCTTCTCAGGGCGTGGCCGAAAGAATGGGCCGCGCTCTCGCGGTGCTCGTGCCTTCGCAGTGGGCAGAGCCCTTTGGGCGCGTCGCGGCGGAAGGGCTCGGGGCCGGCACCCCCGTTCTATGTTCAGGGAACGGAGGGTTGCCAGAGATCGTCGCTCCGCTCAGCCTTGGGGGCGAACTCGTGCGGCGCAACCAGGATTGGTTGCAGGGCGCTGAGATGCTCGCCGATCTCCCGGCGGATGTGTACGACAGACTTGCCGCGGAGGGCCACCGCAGATGGCAAGACCATTACTCAGAAGGGCCGGTGGGGGACGCGCTCATCGACATCTACTCGACCGTGTTGCAAAATCCGCGCACGAGAGCGTAAAGATGAGCAAACGACGAACGGCTGACAGCCTTACGGATACCCAAGGTTATGGGCGATGGCTTACGCCTGCTGGCATCTGCATAAGCGGTCTTTTGGTCCCCATCGCGGGTGGACGGTGGGGCAGCTACCTTTCCATCCCGGGCACGCCACTGTACATCGCTGACCTACTCGCACTCGGGGGCGCCGCATTTTTCGTCCTGCAGCGTGTGACTTCACCGCAGAATTCCCGAACGGCCCAGCGCGCACCTCTACCGCTACGCCTTGGCGCCGCC
Source organism: Microbacterium sp. zg.Y909 (assembly GCF_024626565.1). Lineage (NCBI taxonomy): Bacteria > Bacillati > Actinomycetota > Actinomycetes > Micrococcales > Microbacteriaceae > Microbacterium > Microbacterium sp. zg.Y909. Next base: position 23,590 of record NZ_JANJFJ010000009.1, on the reverse strand, counting down.
TTGCTGGTGGGAGTTATTCTCATCGCTCTCCTCACTACCCCCTGGGTTGGGGGGATCCTCGTAATACGTGACCTGTTCCCGCTGCTTTACCTCGCCTTAACTCCGCTCTTTGTTCTTGCCGCGGGCGCACTCGGCGGAGCACAAATATTCCGCGGCCTTGTCGTTGCGTGCACCATTCACACCCTGTGGTTTGCGCCCGCCATCTTTCGCCTTCTCCCGCCAATACCCATTGGAGCGGTCTCCGAACTCCCACTCTTCACGACCCGGAGCGACATCGACCTCCTCATCAGCGCGCTTAGCATCGCCGTGCTCGTCATGGCTCGCGAAATGCCTGTGCTCGTCCGCTCCACCTTCATCCTCGCCTCGATCGCCTCATTATTCGGGGGGGGAAGCCGAGCAGGACTCGCATCTGGACTGGTATTGCTCCTAATAGCACTGCTTCTTGCACGCCCGCGTGGGTCCCGCCTATCTCCGACGGTTGTGGGCGTTGCCCTCCTGGGCACGGCCGGAGCGCTACCACTCGCCGCTACCGTCTTGATGGACCCGCCCGAGTGGATGCGGGCGCTTACCCGGATACTCGGCGACAACACCGCGGAACAATCCACCGCACGCAACACCTGGGACGCGCGCATTTACGCGTGGACGCGGATCGTCGAGTACACGGCTGCTGACCAAGGACGCTTCTTGTTCGGGTCTGGCGCTGGCTCCCACCCAATTCGCGACAGCGGTGCCCTTATCTATCTGTCAGGCGATCCGAGCGTCCGCGCCGCGCACAATTTCGTCATTACATGGTTCGCGATGTTTGGGCTCATTGGCGTGCTCTCAGTGGTGCTGGTGTTGGTGGTCTGGGCATTGGTGGCCACTGGCCAAGCAAGACAGCAGAGGGGCCTCAATGCGGTAGGTCTCGCGCTGTTTGTGAGCCTGCTCGTCGCTGGCCTTGCCGGGGTTATCGTTGAGTCTCCCTTTGGCTACATGCCGCTGATTCTGGGCATGTGCTGCGCGCTCCTGCCTACCCATTCCTCGGTGCATACCCCCTTCACCACGGGGGTGCGCGGCACCGCGTTCATCGGATCAGGGGGCCGCGATGGGAACCTCCCTTAACCTCTCTGCGTCTCTCGTTGACGCTATAGCCGCCGCTGCGGGCTCCTTTCTGATCGGCCTAATTGCACTTCGCGCACTGGAGTTGCCGGAACTCGCGCTTTATGCGTTGATGTATTCGGGTGGCTTCGCCGCAATGGTCATTCCCCAACAGATGGGCTATCTCCCCCGTCGGATCGCCGTGAACACGGCGGCGGAAGTGGTGAGGGGCCGTTACGCAACTGACCTACTCGGCGCAACCCCGTATGTCGCGCTTGCGATGCTTGCGGTCGTCGCGGCGGGATCTCCTTTGTACACGTCGACAGGGGGCAACACTGCGCTCATCTTGGCGAGCACGGCTGCACTCTGGGTAGCCGCTTCCTCATTCCAGGATCACATTCGCACATCGCTTCACATCACGGCTAACCACGCGGGAGCTGCGGCCACTTCCCTCGTTCAGTTAGGTGTGGCTGCGTCGGTATTCGGCCTCGTCTTGTTATTCCAAGACGATATCCCGTACGCGGTGCTTTGCGCTGTCCCCTTTGGGGCGTTGACGTTGTCGAACTCCGTTAGCGCGTGCATCGGGATCTTTATACATCGCACCACACCGCCGATCGGGCGTGGCCCGCGGCCTTCTTTCTCCGTCAGCTTTCGAACTGCCCTGAGTGGCTTTATCCTGCACGCGTCGTCGTACGTGACCAATCTCTCGGTGGCTCTGTCGCTGGGCGCCGCTGCCCTCGCGAGCTTAGAAAGCACCCGGGTCGCCGCGCAACCAGTCCTTGTCGCCGGGACCGCGCTGTCATCGTTCTTCCTGCCGAAGGCGATACGCTTTCAGTCAGCCGGTGCCGACGGCCTCGCGTACAGGCGAGTACGGAGGATGGTCGCATCTCAAGCCGTCCTCGGCGCAGGGTACTCCGCGATAGCACCAGTCTTCGCCCTTCTTCTCTCTTCCTGGACGGGGAATCCGATCGACCCGTTCCTGGCCGTAGCGTTAGCGATCGCCTTCGCGTTGCAGTCGATGGTGGGGCCGATCAATCAAATGAACATCGCGGCGCGAAAGTACGCCCTCGCGACTATCAGCACAATCGTCGCGGCCGCCGTTACGCTTGCGACCGTTCTACTCCTTCTAAGCACCGCGGGCCTGTTCGCTGTCCCGCTGGCCCTAACAGCGGGCGCCCTCACGCGGGGTGCCATGCTACTGCTGGCGAGGAGATTCCTCCCTGGTTGACCACTTCGAATGCGGTACGACGATAATTCGTGAGGGGCGGTGCTGCCGCACCCCTCTGACGAGAAGAACGAAGACCAAGACGCCCATGGGTCGGAAAAGAGACATCAGATGAAACGCGCACTTATCACCGGTATCACCGGCCAGGACGGCTCATACCTCGCAGAGCTATTGCTGTCAAAGGGCTACGAAGTCCACGGCCTGATCCGCCGTGCATCGACGTTCAACACCGCGCGGATCGACCACCTCTACGTCGATCCGCATGACCCCGAGGCGAAGCTCTTCCTGCATTACGGCGATCTCAGCGACGGCGCCCGCCTCGTTACCCTGATGGCCGAGATCAACCCCGATGAGGTCTACAACCTCGCGGCACAGTCGCACGTACGTGTGTCGTTCGACGAGCCGGAGCACACGGCCGACACCACCGGCACCGGCACGATCCGTCTGCTCGAGGCCGTGCGCCTCTCCGGGGTGCACACGCGCTTCTACCAGGCGTCGTCGTCCGAGTTGTATGGCGCAACTCCGCCGCCGCAGAACGAGGACACCCCGTTCTACCCCCGCTCCCCTTATGCCGCAGCGAAGCTCTACAGCTACTGGATCACGAAGAACTACCGTGAGGCCTACGACATGTTCGCGGTCAACGGCATCTTGTTCAACCATGAGTCCCCCCGTCGCGGTGAGACCTTCGTCACCCGCAAGATCACCCGCGCGGTCGCGCGCATCAAGGCAGGCAAGCAGAAGGACCTGTACCTGGGCAACCTCGAGTCGGTACGCGACTGGGGCTACGCCGCCGAGTACGTCGAGGGCATGTGGCGCATGCTCCAGGCCGACACTCCCGAGGACTTCGTTCTGGCAACGGGCGTCGGCTACACGATCAAGGACTTCCTCGAGACCTCGTTCGGCCACGTGGGACTCGATTGGCAGGAGTACGTCAAGTTCGACGAGCGCTACCTGCGCCCCACCGAGGTCGACGCCCTCGTCGGCGACCCGTCGAAGGCCGCCGACAAACTGGGCTGGACGCCCGCGATCGACGGCAAGGAACTCGCCAAGCTCATGGTCGACGCCGACATCACGGCGCTCGAAGAAGGCCACACATGGATTGACAAGGTGCAGCTCGCCTCGTGGGGAGTGCTGGTTTGACCGCCAGCGACGGACTGGACTACGCGCCGGGCGAACTCGAGCGCGACGCCACGTTTTACGTCGCCGGTCATCGCGGACTCGTCGGATCGGCCGTTGTCCGCAAACTGCAGGCCAGCGGATTCGAGAACGTCGTCGGCAAGTCCTCCGCCGAACTCGACCTGAAGAACCGGGACGCCGTGTTCGCCTACATGGCAGAGATCAAGCCGAAATACGTCGTGCTGGCGGCAGCGAAGGTCGGCGGCATCCTGGCGAACAGCACGTACCCCGTCGACTTTCTGAGCGACAACATCCGCATCCAGACGAACGTTCTCGATGCCGCAGTCGCCAACGACGTGGAGCGGGTCGCGTTTCTCGGCTCGTCCTGCATCTACCCCAAGTTCGCGGAGCAGCCAATCCGCGAGGACTCGCTGCTGACCGGCCACCTCGAACCCACGAACGATGCGTATGCGATCGCGAAGATCGCCGGCATCTTGCAGACCCAGGCGGTGCGACGCCAGTACGGTCTGCCGTGGATCTCGGCCATGCCGACCAACCTCTACGGACCGAACGACAACTTCTCCCCGAACGGGTCGCATGTGCTGCCGGCGTTGATCCGGCGCTATGACGAGGCGGCGAAGTCGGGAGCACCGACGGTGACCAACTGGGGCACGGGCACACCTCGACGTGAGTTCCTGCACTCCGACGACATGGCCGACGCGGTTCTGCACCTGATGGAGCACTACGACGGGCCCGAGCAGGTCAATGTCGGCACCGGTTCGGACGTGACCATCCGGGAGATCGCCGAGACCATCGGCGGGGTCGTCGGGTTCACCGGCGAAACCGAGTGGGACACGTCGAAGCCCGATGGCACGCCGCAGAAGCTGCTCGATGTCTCGAAGCTGGCCGACGCGGGGTGGACCGCGCAGATCTCGCTCGAAGAGGGGCTCGAGCGGACTGTCGCCTGGTATCGCGACCACGTGGACAACATCCGGCAGTAACCCATGGCCTACCGCCACGTGGTGTTGTTCCGCGTCTACGACGGCACCACGCCCGCACAGGTCAGCGAATCGATCCGCCTGCTTCGCGATCTTGGGCGGCTGCCCGGCGTGGTGTCGTGGCGCGTCGAGCGTTCCCTCGACGACCGCAAGGGCACGATCATCATTGAAGACGCCGCCTTCGCTGACCGCGTCGCGTACGAGGCGTTTCGCGCGCACCCGGCGCACGTTGCGGCCGCGAACGCACTGTCCGGGATCTCCGACTGGTGGGTCGGCGACTACGTCGGTTGAGAAGGCAGCAGTCGCTGCAACAGCCCATCTACGCCCGGCCACAGCGGCTGGGGCAGGCCAGCGAGCGGGAAGAACGCGAAGTCGAGCGCCTCGCCCCGCGGCGTGATGGCACCTGTAAGCGCGACGACAAAGGACAGACCGATCGCGTGCTTACGCGGATCGCTGCCGTGGGCGGGAGCGTCGCTCGGCACCATGTCGGGCGGAAACCACTGATACACGTAGTCGGGCTGCGGATCGCTCGGGAGGTCGACCTCAGCCCCGAGCGTCTCCGCCGCGTGACGACGGATCGCGCCGGCGATGGTCTCTCCTCGGAGCACGCGTCCGCCGAGATGGCACCAGACATCGCCGAAGGGTGAGTCCCGGAGAATCAGCCCCACCTCGACAGCTCCGTCGGCGTCGTGCCGCACGGGCACGAAATCGACGCAGGCGAGGGGAAGCGATCTTTCGATCTCTGCGTACAACTCCGGTGGCAGATAGGTCACGCATCCATGCTCGCAGGATGCCAGCGGGGCAGCCGCACGTCCTGCGGCCTCCTCCGGTAGCACCGCGAAAACACCGCCCGCCACTCTCGCCTTGCTCGGCAGTTCGGCGGCGCTCACCCCCGCCGCCGTCGCCGCGACGGGCGTCAGCGGCATCACCGTCACCCCCCCAAAAAAAGCGTGGGCGCGCAGCATCGACGCCATTCCCGAGAGCGGCGGCTTCGCCACCTCGCGGCGCAACGTCTACGTGCAGCGCAACAACGTCACCGAGGAGCAGTACGAGGCGTGGGTCGGTCCAGAAGGCTCGCGCACCAAGGCGCTCGCCGCGGCAAGACGCTGGTCACCGGAATGGTCGATGACCTCGACCTCGACGCACTCATCTACCCGGCGGGCAACCCGTACGGCACGCAGGGCACCGCACCCGTACGTGCTCCGCACGCCGCGCCGGTGGCGCCGGGTCACCGCCCGGTTCTGGTAGGAAAGGGGAGGGCAATGCGACCCTCTCGGCTGCCGAATCCGGCTCTCGTTTGCGCCCACCCCACACCCCTGAGGAGTCCCATGCGTCTGTCGGTCATCGGCTGCGGTTATCTCGGCGCCGTCCACGCGGCGGCGATGGCATCGATCGGCCACGACGTGGTCGGCATTGACGTCGACGAGCGCAAGATCACCGCGCTCAGCAAGGGCGAGGCGCCGTTCTTCGAGCCCGGTCTGCAGCAGATCCTCACCGAGGGCATCGCGTCGGGAAGGCTGCGGTTCACCACCGACATCGCCGAGGCGCGCGGCGCGGCCGTGCACTTCGTGGGTGTGGGGACCCCGCAGCAGAAAGACGGGTACGCCGCCGACCTCACCTACGTCAACGCCGCCGTCGACGCGCTGATCCCGCACCTGAGCGAAGGCGACATCGTCGCCGGCAAGTCCACCGTGCCCGTGGGTACGGCTGCCACCCTGGCAGAACGCGTCGACCCGACCGGCGCGACGCTGGTGTGGAACCCCGAGTTCCTGCGCGAGGGCTTCGCGGTGCAAGACACCATCGATCCTGACCGCCTGGTCGCGGGCGTGCCCGCCGGTGCGGCCGGGGAGCACGCGGCCGAGGTGCTGCGTGAGGTCTACCACCCGTCGGTCGCCAAGGGCACCCCGTTCATCGTCACCGACCTGGCAACAGCCGAGCTGGTCAAGGTCGCCGCGAACGCGTTCCTGGCCACGAAGATCAGCTTCATCAACGCTATGGCCGAGATCGCCGAGGTCACCGGCGCCGACGTCACCACCCTCGCCGACGCGATCGGCCACGACGCCCGCATCGGCCGCCGGTTCCTGGGCGCCGGCATCGGCTTCGGCGGCGGCTGCCTACCCAAGGACATCCGCGCGTTCGCCGCGCGCGCCGAGGAGCTCGGCCGCGGTGAGTCGGTGGCGTTCCTGCGTGAAGTCGACGCGATCAACCTGCGCCGTCGAGACCATGCCGTCGACCTCGTCGTGCAGGCGCTCGGCGGCTCGGTGTTCAAGAAGAACGTCACGGTGCTGGGCGCGGCGTTCAAGCCGCACTCCGACGACATCCGCGACTCCCCCGCCCTCGACGTCGCCGTGCGACTGCACGGCCTGGGCGCCTGGGTCACCATCACCGACCCCGAGGCGATCGACAACGCACGCGCCCGGCACCCGCAGCTGAACTACGTCGAAGACCGCGACGAGGCTCTGCGCGGCGCCGACGCCGTGATCGTCGTCACCGAGTGGGATGAGTACCGCCGGCAGCTCTCGCCCGAACACGCGGCATCCCTTGTCGCGGGACGAGTGATCATCGACGGGCGAAACTGCCTCGATCCGGTGGCCTGGCGCGCCGCCGGCTGGGACTACCACGGCATGGGACGGCCGTAGCAACCTACGCCTTCGAGCACGTCACCCACCCGCGCGCATCGCCCCCGCGGCGCCAACTCGTCCCGCACCCTACCTCTGTCGCCACCATCTGGCACAATCGGTCGTGGACGGGCGCCAACGGCTCCCGTCCTGCCGGTGAGGGGGACACATGGCGCACAACAACACATCACCGCGGGCGGTGGTCATGGACGATGACGACGACGTGCGGAACCTGCTGGTCGAGATCCTCACCAGCGCGGGATTCACGGTGAGCGCCGCTGACAACGGCACCGACGGCCTAGCCGCGGTGCTGGCCCACGACCCCGTGCTCACCACCATCGACATCTCCATGCCGGGGGTCGACGGCTTCGAGACCGTCCGCCGCATCCGGGCCCAGGGCTCTGACACCTACATCGTGCTCATCACCGGCCTCACCGACGAGGCCGATGTCGTGATGGGGTTCGGTGTGGGTGCCGACGACGTGGTGACGAAGCCCTTTCGCGCGCGCGAACTGCGGGCCCGGCTGCTGGCCATGCTGCGCCGGCCCCGCTCCGCCGGGCGCGAGGAACAGACGCCTGCCTCCCCCGGCGAGCGCGCGGCATCCGCCCCGAGGGGCCTGCCCGACACCGTGCGTTTGGACGGACTCCTGCTCGATCGCGACACGCGCACGGTCACGGTCGACGACCAAGACGTCACGCTCACCCGCACCGAGTTCGAGCTGCTGGCCACCATTCTCGAGTCGGGGCGCCGGGTGCGCAGCAAGGCCGACCTCGTGCTGACCCTGCACGACGAGACCTACCTCGATCCGGCCCGTGTCAGCGATGCCGACGTGCGCGCCATCGAGGCGCACATGACGAACCTGCGCCGCAAGCTGGGTGACAGCGTGCAGCAGCCGCGGTACATCGAGACGGTGCGCGGCGCCGGCTACCGCGCTGTGGCCGGTCACGCAGACGACACCGAGGGCGCCGGCGACCGGTAGTGGTCGAAGCGTCTGGATACACTGACCGAATGGCGGTCGCCCCCCAACGCTCAGCGCCGCCGCGCAACGACAGCGCGCCCAGCACATGGAACAACACCAGAACCCGCTCCATCTGGCAGTGGCAAATGGTGCTCGCCGTCGCCGTCGCGGCGATCTCGGTCGTGGTCGCGCTCTTCACCCCCCAGACCTTCGCGCAACCCGCGTTCGGCGTCGGCGTGGTGCTGCTCGTCGTGATCAGCGCCCTCACCCTCGTCGTGCCGTGGCACCGGGTCGGCCGGGCAGCGGTCGCGCTGGTGCCGGGCCTCGACATCGTCGCCATCGGGCTCATCGCGTCGACCGGCGACGGAGAGCTGTCGATTCTCTGGGTGTTCCCCGTCGCGTGGTTCGCCACCTACTACACCCTCCCCTGGATCGTCGCCGCACTGTGCGAAATCGCCGTGCTGCTGGCCGTCGACACCCTGTCGACCGCGATCACCCCCGTGCGCACACTCCACGTGGTGGTGGTCCTCTTGGCGCTGCTGTTCATCGGCGTCACCATCGCCACCGGTTCCCGCCGCACGCGTGCGTTCAGCCGGCTGCTCGAGCGCCAATTCAGCCAGCTCGCCCGCACCCTGCGGCGCGTCGAGGCGCAGGAGAAGCGCGCGATGGCGCTGTTCAACTCGATCGACACCGCCCTCGCCCGCGTCGATCGGCGCGGCGTGGTGCGCAACGCCAACCACGCCTACCAGCGGCTGTACTCCGTCGACAACGTCTCGCACGCGCACCCTTCGGCTGCCGTGGAGTACGACGGCCACCGCGGCGAACCGCTGCCGCCCGATCAGACCCTGATCGCCCGCGCCGCACGCGGCGAGCTGTTCGAGGCGTGCCGGGTCTGGCTGTTCGACGCCGCCGGGCACTGGCACACACTGGATGCCACGACATCGGCCGTCGACTCCACCCCGGGGGAGCCCGAGGTGACGCTTCTCAGCATTCACGATGTGACGGCCACGGTCGCCGCACAGCAGGAGAAGAAGACCCTCACCAGCGTCGTCTCGCACGAGCTGCGCAACCCGCTGACCGCCATCATCGGTCACGTCGACCTGCTGCTGGACCGTGAAGACCTGCCCGCCGATGTCAAAGAGAAGCTGACGGTGGTCGAGAACGCCGGTCAGCGCATGGAGCGTCTCATCGCCTCGGTGCTCGAAAGCTACAAGCCCGCTCCCCCCGCAGCTCAGACGGTCGATCTGCAACGGGTCACCACGGCCTCGATCGATGCCTTCCGGCCGGCGGCGCAGAACACCCAGCTCACCGTCGACGCCGCCCTCGACCCCGGGCTGCTCGTCACCGGCGATGCGTTCCGCCTGCGGCAGGTGATCGACAACATCGTGGGCAACGCCGTGAAGTACACCCCCCGCGGCGGGCACATCCGCGTAGACGCGCGGCGCGTCGGCGACGAGATACGCCTGGCGGTCACCGACACCGGCATCGGCATGGCTCCCGCCGACATCGACCGCGTGTACGAGCCGTATTTCCGCGCGCAGACCGCGCGCGACAGCGGCATGCCCGGCACGGGCCTGGGCATGGTGATCACCCGCGAGATCGTGCACGAGCACGGCGGTCGCCTGGAGCTCACCAGCGCCCTGGGCCGAGGAACGACGGTCGTGGTCAGCCTGAAGGCCCACGACGAAGAAGGGACCTTGCAATGATCGATCCGATGATCGGGGTGGTGTTCGTCGCCCTGGCCACGGTCAACGCCGCCGTGATGATCGGCCTGGGCTTTCTTCACCGCCCCAGTCAGGCCGGGGCTGTCTGGGTCTTCTCCTTCACCCTCGCGATGGTCACCGCCTACGGCTGGGTCGCCGCCGACGCCACCGGATCGCTGGCACTGCGTGCCGGGTGCGCCGGGGCCCTGCTGGGCTCGACGATGTTCGTCTGGACGGGGCTGCGCACCTGGCGGGGAGCCCCGCGCACATACACCTGGGTGGCCGCGGCGCTCACGGTGGTGCTCTGCGTCGTGCTCCCGCTCGCCGCGTCGGCCGGCGGCTTCGGCGTGGCCTTTCGCTTCGCGTTCGCCCTCGCGGCCCTCGTCGCCGCTCTGACCCTCGTCGAGCTCGGCCGGGCGGGGTCGCGCCAGCGGCACAAGATCATGCCGCTGGCGCTCGCCTCGGCCGGCTTCATCGTGCTGGCGGCCGTCTACATCGTCGAGGGGCTCATGCAGGGCGCGCCGGCACCCGGCACTGACGGACTGCAGCTCATGCGGGAGCTCAACTCCATGACGGCGATCCTCTACGGTCAGGCCGCCACGGTCACCCTGCTGCTGCTCACCCGCGAGGGCGCACCTGCTCCCCGGGTCACCGCGGCCGAGACGCCGTTCTGCGCCGTCGCCCGGGATCGGCTGCGCCGCGCCGAGGCCGTGGGGGATCGCTGGTGGTGCGTGCTGGACGTGCGTCTCGACGACCCGGGCGACCTGCGCGAAGCCTTCAGCGCCACCGAGTTCGCCCGCATCGCCGACCGCTTCGCCCGTGACGTCCGTGAGACGCTGCCACCCGACGCCGACGTCGACGTGCGGGACGAGACCCGCGTGGTCGTGCTGCTGCCGCGCCCCGAGGGGGCCGTGCGGCAGTTGCTGTCGCGCCTGCTCGACCAGGTCGCCACCCCCGACCCGGGCGAGCCCGTCGCGGTGCGGAGGTCGGCGAGCATCGGCTGGGCCAGCGTCGAGGCGGTCGGCTACGACCTCGACCACCTGTTGGATGCCGCGCAAGCTGCAGGCGCCGACGCACAACGGCACGGGGGAGATCGCTGGGAGCGGGTTGCCGCGCCCGTAGGGTAGTCGAGTGACCGCTGACGTGCTGCCCCGCCCCGCTCGCATCGCGGGACTCGTCTTCGCCGGCCTGCTGGGAGCGCTGCTGGTGGCATCCGTCGCCGCTGCCGCGTGGATCGGGCTGCGGGGCCTGGCGGCCTATCAGCATCTGCGTGCCGCCGAGGCGACCGTGCGCGAAGCGGTCGACAGCCTCGACGACCCCGCCCTGGCGAGCGGCCTCATCGCAGACCTGGCGCGTGAGACCGGCGCGGCGCGCGACCTCACCGGCGACCCGGTGTGGCGCGCGGCCGAGCACCTGCCGTGGGTGGGGCCGCAGCTGGCCGCCGTCTCGACCATCGCCGTCGCCGCCGACGACGTCGCCGGCGACGCGCTCGCCCCGCTCGCCGAGGTGGCCTCGACGTTCAGCCTCGACCAGCTGCGCCCTGTGGAGGGCCGCATCGACACGACGATGCTTCACACCATCGCCGATTCCGCCCGGGTCGGCGCCGACGGCGTGGCCGCCGCCGCGGCAGCGGTCGATGCCATCGACGAGACGCTGCTGCTCGCCCCGGTGCGCAGCGCCACCGCTGAGGTCTCGGACCTGCTGCGCACCGCCACCACCGCCACCGACGCCCTCGCCCGCGCCACCGTTCTGCTGCCGCCCATGCTCGGTACAGACGGCGAGCGCGATTACCTCATCGTGTTCCAGAACAACGCCGAATGGCGCTCGCTCGGCGGCATCGTGGGGGCCATGGCAGTGGTGAACGCCGCCGACGGGGCGCTGCAGCTGGTCGCGCAGGGATCGTCGAGCGACTTCTCCCGCTACGACGACCCCGTGCTGCCGCTCGCCGAAGATGTGCAGGCCATCTACGACACCCGCCCCGGCAGATGGGTGCAGAACGTCACGCAGGTGCCCGACTTCTCGGTGGCAGCGCCGCTCGCCCGCGAGATGTGGCTGCGCGAGACGGGGCAGGACGTCGACGGCGTCATCGCGATGGATCCCATCGCCCTGTCGTACCTGCTCGAAGCGACCGGCCCCGTCGCCCTGCCGACGGGCGACGTGCTCAGCGCCGACAACGCGGTGCAGCTGCTGCTGAACGACGTGTACCTGCGCTACGAGCGGCCGAGCGATCAAGACGACTTCTTCGCCGCAGCTGCGGCGACCGTATTCGACGCCATCGCCGCCGGGGGCGTGGACCCCGCTCAGATGGTGACCGCCCTCAGCCGCGCCGGCGACGAGCGTCGGCTGCTGCTGTGGAGCTCGGTCGAAGCCGAGCAGGCCGAGCTCTCGGGCACCACCCTCGCGGGCGGCCTGCCGAAGACCGACGACCAGACCGCGCGGTTCGGCGTGTACCTCAACGACGGCACCGGTTCGAAGATGGACTACTACGTGTCTGCACAGACCGACCTGTCGTGGGAATCGTGCAGTCTCGACGGCCGAGGGCTCGCCACCGGCGAGGCCACCCTCTCGCTCGTGCTCGCCAACACCGCGCCGGCGGATGCCGCCACCTCGCTCCCCTGGTACATCACCGGCGGCGGTAACTTCGGGGTACCAGCCGGTACCGCCCGCACGGTCGCCTACGTGTATCTGCCCGAGGGATACGAGCTGACCGATGCCGTGCTGTCGCTCGACAAGGGCTTCGGAGGCGGCACCCACGACGGGCGCCAGGTGCTGTCATTCGGCGCCGATCTCGCGCCCGGGGAATCGGTGACCGCGACCATCTCGGTGCGCTCCCCCGAGCCCGGCGCCCCCACCGTCGTCGCCGAGGTGACCCCGACCATAGACCGCAGCGTGCCGACGTCGGTTGTCTCCCACTGCCCCGCCCCATAGAGTCGATCCGAAGGCGTCGTGGCCGAGCAACACCGAGCCTCACGCCTTTCGGTCATGTGTGCACCCTTCGGTATGCGCGAGCTGCAACCCCCCAACGCATCGGAAGAGATACCACCCCGTGAAGCGCCCCCTCGTCCAGACCCTCACCGTCGCCGCGGTCGCCGCCACCTCGGCGCTGGCCCTGCCCGCCGCCGCACAGGCCGCAGCCATCTACCCGCCGTCGGATTCGTGCGCGGTCTCGCCCGCCACCGCCGGCGCCGGCGAGTCGCTCGACTTCAGCTGCAACGCCGCCACATTCAGCGCCAACGAGCCGGTCACCATCACGGTCACCGGTGAGAACGGCGCGGGAGTGACGTTCGGGGCGGCCTTCGTCAAGTTCGCCATCACCACCGGCAGCACCACCACGACCTCCACCGACACCGGGGCGCTCGAGCCGATCACCATCACCCTGCCCAGCGACGCCCGCGGGGTCTACAACATCGCCGCCATCTCGCCCACATCGGCGGGCGGTGCCGGCAGCACGACCGTCGGCACCGGTGGGGCGGGCTTGGCCACCACCGGCGGCGACGCGTCGCAGTTCGCGGGCCTGTGGCTCGGCGGGGGCGCACTCGTGCTCGCCGGTGCCGCCGTCGCCGCCGGCGCCGCCGTACGCCGCGCCCGCTCCCGCGCCTGACGCGGGGAACGGGGCGCCGCCCGGTGGACGGTAAGGTCCTCGTGTGCCCCTCGCTTCCGCCCCGCCACCGCGCGGCGCCCGGCGACGTCGTCGCCTCTCCCGCGGCCTCGCCATCGCGATCGTCGCGATCGTGGTCGTCGTCGTGCTCGGCGTGCTCGCCGCCGTCGGCCTGCTCGTGACCCGGGCGGTGCAGGCCATGAGCGCCCACCCCCCGGGCGTGGGCACCGCACTGATCGTGGCATCCGATTCGAAGGCTGCGGTGGCCGCCGACGACCCCCAAGCCACCGACGACGAGCGCGCCGCCGCCGCCTACCTCGCCCGGCAGCCCACCGCCTACTGGCTGACCCCTGAGCGCGATCCCATCGGCGAGGTCTGGGACCGCATCGGGCACCTTGCCGACCAGGCGCGCCAACAGGATGCCGCTCTCGCCGTGGTCGTGTACGGCCTGCCTGGGCGCGATTGCGGCAGCTTTTCGGCCGGTGGGCTCGACGAAGACGACTACGCCACCTGGACCGGCGAGATCGGGCAGGCGCTCGCCAACGCCGGCGACCTGCAGCGCATCGTCGTGCTCGAACCCGACAGCCTGGCCCTCGCGCCCGAGTGCCGCAATCTCGACGAGCGCACCCGCCAGCTGAGTACCGCCGTCGACCGGCTGCACGGGGACAACACCTGGATCTACCTCGACGCCGGCCACGCCACCTGGCACACGCCGGCGGACATGGCCGCGATCATCGCCGAGACCGGCCTGCTCGAGCGCGTGCGCGGCTTCGCCACCAACGTGTCGAACTACAACTCCGCCGACTCCGAGTTCGATTACGCCCACGCCCTCGCCGCCCGACTGGGCGGCGGCCACGCCCTGATCGACACCTCACGCAGTGGCGCCGGCGGGAACGGCTCGTGGTGCAACGCCTCTGGGCGTCTGATCGGCGAGCCGGGCGGAACCTACGGCGACGACGTCGTCGACACCAATCTGTGGATCAAGCCCCCGGGCGAGAGTGACGGGCCGTGCAACGGCGGTCCGCCCGCCGGGCAGTGGTGGCCAGAGGCCGCGGTGGACCTCACTCGTCAGGCGCGCTGACCGCCTGCGCCCCGGGTGCAGGGCCGACCCGGCGCATGTGTAGCATGAGGGACACCCCCCTGCCCCCCGAGGTCTGCTCATGAGTGATTCCGTCACGCCCGCCAAGACGGCGGTCATCGTCGAGGACGATCCCGACATCCGCCATCTGCTTGCCGAGGTCCTCGAAGCGATGGGCTTTTCCACCGTCTCGGTCGGCAACGGGCTCGACGGGGTGCGGGCGGTGCTGGCGTACCAGCCCCTCATCACGACACTCGACGTCACCATGCCCGGCATCGACGGGTTCGAGGCGGCCCGCCGCATCAGAGCCCAGAGCGACACGTACATCATCATGCTGACGGGCCTCGAAGACGAGGCTGACGTCGTGCTGGGCTTCGGCTCGGGCGCCGACGAGTACATCAACAAGCCCTTCCGCCCCCGCGAGCTGCGCGCCCGCATCGATGCGCTGCTGCGGCGCCCGCGCATCGGCGGCAACCCGCCCGCCGCCCCCCGGCAGGACCAGGTCGGCCCGTCTTTCCCCGGCGCCCGGCCGGCGACCTCGAACATCCCGGTCCAGCGGCCCGCCGCGGAGTACGCCGCCGCCGCGCCCGCTCGGGCGGCCACCATCCCGCCGCCCGCGCCGGACCAGCGCACCATCGTCATGCAGCCCAGCGCGAGCTCGTCCGGCGGCACCGACGTCGTGCGTCACGACGACACCGCCGCGCTGCGCCCGGAACCGGACGTGCTCGTGCACCGCGATCTCGAGGTCGACCCCGACACCCGCATCGTGGTGGTCGCCGGCGCGCAGCTCGAGCTCACGCGCACCGAGTTCGACCTGCTCTCCACGCTCATGGAGTCCAAGCGCCGAGTGCGCAGCAAGGCCGATCTCACCCTGGTGCTGCGCGGCGAGTCGTACGTCACCAGCTACTACGTCGGCGACGCCGACAAGCGCGCGATCGAGGCGCACATGACCAACCTGCGACGCAAACTGGGCGACAACGCCGCCAACCCCCGGTACATCGAGACCGTGCGCGGCGTCGGGTACCGCATGACCTCCGAGTCGCTGGCCTGAAGCCCACCCGTCCGGGCGATCAGACCTTGTAACCCTGGTGGCGGCGCAGCAGCTTGAACACCATGGTCAGGGTCTGCAGCACGGTCACCACGCCCACGATCGGCCAGCCGACCCACAGGATGGTCGACTGCACCACCGGGCCCAGCATCGACCAGATGACGCTCATGGCCACGATCACCGCGATGAGCAGCACCAGCGGCATCCAGTGCGCCGAGCCGCCCCCGCGCTCGGCCTTGGCCTGCATCGCCCAGTTGTCGACCTTCTTGCGCGAGAGGAAGCGCGTCCACGACCGCAGGAAGTGACTGATGCGGATCCACATGAAGACCTCGGCGGGAACCATCAGTCCGGCGAAGGCCACGTCGCGGCCGTTGCGGCTGGTCATCGTGTAGGCGATGCGCAGGTTCAGCAGCACCGCAACCACCGGGGGGATCAGCCACAGCGGCGAGAAGACGAACGCCCCGATCGACAGCGAGCCGGCCAGCAGGGTGAGAAACGCGACGCGCACGAACAGGTTCGTGAGCATGCCGAGGTTCTCCCACCACCGCAGCCGCAGGTTGGGGTGGAACGGCTGCCCCTTCGTGTCGCCGCGCTGCCCGGGCCACATCAGCTCGATCGAGCCGTAGGTCCACTTGACCTGCTGGGCGTCGTAGCCGCGCAGGGTGGTCATTCCGCCCACATCGGCGCGGGCATAGGGGCTGATCTTGGTGAGGTACCCGGCGCTCTTGATCTGCAGCGACAGCAGCGAGTCCTCGACCTCGCTGTCTTTCACCCATGGGCTGGTCTGGTGATTGGCCTTCATCACCTCGCGCAACGCCGTAGTGGAGAAGATCGAGAACTGTCCGCCGAGCACCGCCATGTTGCGCCCGCGCAGCAGGTTCTGCAGGTTGAACGCGGCGAACTGGGTGCGCTGCCCGGCGATGAGGAACTTGCCAACGAGCCCCTTGATCGGCCGGTCGTCGATCGAGTAGATCGCCGAGATGCCGCCGATGCGCGAGTCCGACACCGCCTCGGTCTCGAGGTACTCCACCGCGCGCGGGTCGGCCACCGTGTCGCCGTCGACACCCAGCAGATAGTCGTAGCCCTCGACCAGCGAGTAGCCGTAGTTGAGGGCGCCGACCTTCTTGTCGGGGTTCTTGCCGATATCGTGCACGAACACCTCGGTGAACTGCTCACCGAGGTCGGTGGTGATCTCGTGCGGGCCGGCGAACTCCGAGGCGATCTTGACGGTGGCATCGGTGGTGTTGTTGACCACCACATGAATGACGTCCGGCACCCGCGTCTGCCCGAGCAGCGACTGCAGCACCGCGCCGATCGATTCCTCTTCGTTGTACGCCGGGATGACGCAGCCGATCGTGGAGCGGTGACCGGTGACCGTATCGAGCACGGCTGAGAAGTCGTCGCTGAACCCTGGGACCACCGGCTCGATCTCGCGCGGTGTCGGCCGGGGGTGACCGGCGTAGGGCGCGGTCACGGCCGCGGGCCCTGCGTGGGCGTGCCCGATTCCGAACCGGTCTCTGACCCGGGCTCTGACCCGGTGGCGGTCTCGGGCTCGGCCTGCGGGAAGATGGCGATGGGCAGCTGGTGGTAGACCGTCTGCTGCAGGAACGACGTGTCGTCGTTGGCGGAGCCCTCGACCCAGATCGTCAGCTGGAACTGCAGAGTCACCCCGAACGTGTCCGGCGGCAGCTGATGGATCACCGTCGCAGGCACGTGCAGCCCGCCTTGAAAGCTGTTCAGCAGCAGGCCGCGTTCAGAGCGCAGCGTGTCGGTGGGGACGAGCGTGCGGGGGTCGGCGGCGAACTGGAACGGCGTCGAGATCTGGCCACCGGTCTGCGAGGTCTGCGAGGTGATGGCGATCTGGGAGACGTACACTCGGCGTTTCTCGGTGAGCACGGCCTTGTCGTCGACCCGGTGGTCGTAGACGTTGACGGCGAAGCCGAAGGTCTTCTCGCCGAGCGGCATCCACTCCCCCGTGCGCTTGGGATCGGCCGCCCACACGTCCAGGCGCACCTCGAGGTCGTCGGCGACGTCGGACGACAGCGACACCGAGCCGTCGTAGGTGAACTGGGACTCGAACTCCATGCCCGGGGTGGTCGTCTGCGACGGCTCGGGTCGGATCACCGCGACTCCGGGCTGGCTGCCGTTGAACGTGTCGAACAGCTGCGTGCAGCCGGTGAGTGACAGCGCGACGGCCGCGGTGAGCGCGACGGCAGCAGGCACGCGGGCAGAGCGGGCCAAGGGGGGAACAGCCATGAGGGCACCGGTTTTCGGGGGGCGCGTGTGAGTGCGCAGTCGGATGCCGCCCGGGGGGTCCCCGGTTCGGGCCGGGGAGGGCGGTCTCAGAAGCCTAGGATGCGGCCACACGGCGGCAGAGCGAAGTCGCACCTCTCAGCGGAATCTTGGGGATTCCTTGCGCCGGCGAGCGCCCGCCCCGCCCTGCGGGGCGCCTGCTCAGCCCTCGGAAGCGGCGGCGATGGCGATCGTCAGCACATCGGTGGCGGTCTGCTTGGCGAACTCGTTGGACGTGGGGGTCGTCTGCACGAGGAAGTCGAAGGTGAACTGCACCGTCACCGACGTTGCCCCCGCCGGCACCGCCCCGACGTTGAAGGTCTGCGAGTAGCTGTACGGGCTCAGCACGAGGTAGCCCGGGCTCACGGTGGCGGCATCGGCCTGCGCCTCGAGCGCCTCGAAGGTCTCGGCGGGGCCGGTCGGGACGGCGATCATGCTCGCCTTCTGCAGGTATACCTTCTGACCGTCGTCGGGGGTGACCGTCGTGACCATCGATATGCTGATGGGTTTGATCGCTCCGGCCGTCCATCGGTCCATCGACAGATCCGACCAGTAGTCCACGGTCGCCGCCACTGCCCCCGCCTGCAGGTCGCGCTGCGTGCTGCCGCTGGAGAGGTCGTTGGGCACCGGTGCCGCCACGGCTCCCGTGGCGTTGGCTTCAGGCTCAGCCTGGGGACCGGTCCACGGCGCGGGGCCGCAGGCGGTGAGCGAAGCCAGCGCGAGAATGGCCGACACGCTCACGGTCGCCACGCGGAAGCCGACTCTTGGCATGTCATCTCCTGTCACCGGATCCGGGGGGACCCCGGCCACAGTTTAGGCGGCCGCCGCTTCGCTCTCGGACCGCTCGAAGCGGCCGCTTTTAACACAAACGAAACCAGCGAGAGTTGCGCCACACTGCCCAGTGCTCAATACTGGCTAAAGACGCCCCTATCAGATTGATATGAAACAGCTATCAAAATTGATGCGGGAGCACCTGCACGAGCAACCCCCCACCGAAAGCTAGGAAGCCATGAAGATCAAGTCGATCAAGGCGGCCACGGCGGCGACACTGCTCGCTGCAGCCCTCACCGTCGCCGTTCCCACCGTCGCCCACGCCGCGTACGTCATTCCGGAGGGCGACGTCAGCATCTCCTCCCCCACCGTCGCCCCTGGTGGCGTCGTGCAGGTCGCCGTCGAGGACGGCTACTTCGCCGGCGGCTCGACCGTCGACGTCTCGCTCACCGGCGAGAACGCCAATGGCGCCTCGCTCGCCTTCGTCAAGTTCGCCGTTCAGACCGCCGACCTCGGCTCGGTCACCGCGGCCGCCGACGGCTCCGTCAGCACCGGCGTGCGTCTGCCCAGCAACGCGGTCGGCACCTACACGATCGTGCTTTCGGGCGTGGACGCTGACGGCAACCCGGTCACCGCCAGCGTGTCGGTGTCCGTCCCCGCCGCAGGCGGCACGGGCGGCGAGACCCTCCCGACCACCGGTGGCGACACCTCCGCTCTTCTCGGCCTCTGGATCGGCGGCGGCGCCCTGCTGCTCGCCGGTGGCGGCCTGGCGGTCGCCAGCACGGTGCGTCGTCACCGCCAGCAGGCTGCTGTCTGACATACCCGTTCAGCGAGAAGCGCCCCCGGACTTCGGTCCGGGGGCGCTTCTTCTTTGCGGGTATCTTAAGGGTGCGCTGAGGCATCCCCAGTTCTAGCGCAAGGTTATCTAAAGACGCTCAAGGGCCCGTTGTGGACCGCTTCAATAGCCACGTGGCGATGTGGGGATTGCCTCGCCATGAGGATAGCTGTCAGCCGGCCGCGAAGTGGGGGTCTCCGGTCGGCTGCAGCTACCACGTGGGCGAGCGTGGCGTCGGGGGGCGCCACGCTGCCCACGTCAAACTCCGCACCCCGCGCCGCACGAAAACGGCGTCGTGCGCTCAGGCAGCGCCCTCGCTGGCGCGCATGACCGCCGATGGAGTGGCCGTCACGAGGATCGGCAGGTGGTCGCTGCGCCCCTGCGGCAGGGTCGTGACCCGCTCGATGTCGAAGCCGACCGACGTGGCGAAGTCGTAGTGGCCGCGGAAGAACTTGTACCGCGTGTACGTGCGCACGTCGCTGAGCGTCAGCTCGTAGCCCGCCTCGCGCACCCGCTGGCCCAGGTTCTCTTTGAACACGGGGTAGTTGTAGTCGCCGACCATGAGGATCGGCAGCGATTCGCCGAGGCTCGCCAGCTCGGTCAGCGCCGCCTTGATCTGATGGCGTCGCAGCGAGTTCAGCGCCGTCAGCGGCGCGGCGTGGAACGACGCGACGATGAACTCGCGGTTGTTGTCGATGTCGCGCAGGCGCACGCCCAGCATGCGCTCCTCGGCAGGCTTGAGCACGCGGTCGTGCAGCGACTTCTTCAGCGACATCGACCGCGCCTCGAGGGCGCGGAAGGTGTTGTCGCGGTAGTACACCGCCAGGCCCAGCCGGTTGCGGTGCGTGGAGCCCGCCAGCTTCAAGCCGCCGATCTGCGGGGGCAAATCGGCGGTCACCGCCTCTTGCAGGCAGAGCACGTTGGCACTGTGGCGTTCGACCAGATCCGTCAGCTCGCCGGCGGCACGATGTTTACGCAGGTTGTACGAGATCACTCTCATGGTGATTCCAGCGTAGGCCCGCCGGCTGGCCGCCCGGTGACGGTTGCGCGTGCGTCGACTGGGAGGTATTCGACGCCGTCTGTGGCGCCGGGCGCGCAGCCGCGCTACTCCGCGTCGCGGCGGTTGCGGGTCTGCGCGGCGCGGGCGGCCAGCAGGTCATCGGCCGGATAGCCCACCTCGGTGAGCGTGAGCCCGCGCGCGGCGAGCACCTTGAACTCGCTGGTGCGCACACCCTCGTCGCGCAGCTCGACGACGTCGGCAGGGCTCAGTCGTCCCTCGCCCACCGCCACGCACGCCCCGACGAGAGCGCGCACCATGCTGTGGCAGAACGCGTCGGCCTTCACGTGGGCGATGAGCACGCCGGCCGCGTCGCGGTGCCACTCGAACTCCAGCAGCGTGCGGATCGTCGTCGCCTCGTCGCGGGGCTTGCAGTACGCCGCGAAGTCGTGAAGGCCCACGAGCGAGCGGGCGGCGGCATCCATCGCGGCCACGTCGAGGCTCGTGCGCACCGTCGTCGTGCGATGCCGCTCGAGCGGGTCGTACCCGGTGACCGCGTCGGCGATGCGGTACTCGTAGCGACGGCTCGTCGCCGAGAACCGGGCGTCGAACCCGTCCGGGGCGATGCTCGTGCGGCGTACCACCACGTCGGGATACTGGCCCAGCACCCCCGCGATGCGGCCGGCGAGAGCCGCGATCCGTGCGGCCTCGTCGGCCTCGGCCTCTGCGCTGTCGCCGCGCCCGCGACGGGCCTGCAGGCGGGCGGCCTGCGCCTCGGTCAGGTCGAGATGCGCGACCTGACCGGTCGCGTGCACACCGGCATCCGTGCGTCCGGCCACGACGAGCCGGGGCTCCCCGCCCAGGATGCGCGCGATGGCGTCTTCGATCGTCCCCTGCACGGTGCGCAGCTGCGGCTGCCGGGCCCACCCGCGAAAATGCGTGCCGTCGTAGGCGATGTCGAGGCGAATGCGCACCACGACAGCCTACTCAACCCTCTCGCTCTCCCCGGTCAGCGGGTGACGACGGTGACGGTCGCGAGGCGCTGCAGCACCTCGTGGCTGACCGACCCGAGCAGGAACCGCGTGAGAGCGTTGCGTCCATGCGTGCCGATCACCGCGAGCTTGGCGGTGGCGGCCAGCTCGTTGATGACCTCCGAGGGGTATCCCTGCACGGCCTTCTCTTCGATCACCAGGTCGGGGTACTGCGACCGCAGCCCCGCGAGCGAGAGCGCCAGGCGCTCTTCGGCGGCGCGCTGCATGTTCGCGAGGTACAGGTCGGGGTAGACCATGGGGGCGGTGCGCGGAGTGACCACGGGCGTCCAGACGCAGACGGCGGTGAGCGGCTCGCCCAGTCGGTCCGCTTCGGCCGCGGCGAACTTGATCGCCCCTTCCGACACCGGCGAGCCATCGACGCCGACCACCACACCGCGGCGGTCGTGGATCTCGATGTCGGGCACGACGACGACCGGGCAGTGGGATGCCGCCACGATGCGGATGCCGTGCGCTCCGCGCGCGGGGCCGGAATCCGGTCCGCGGTAGTCGCTGCCGATCACCAGCAGCTCCGCCTTCTCGGATGCCTGCGCGAGCGTGGTGACGGGATTGCCGGCATCCACCCTCGTCGTCACCGGCACACCCGAGCCCGATACCCGATCCGCCTCGTCTTGGAGCATGCGGTTGGTCGCGTCGAGCACCACGTCCATCACGGCGCCTTCACCGACTGTGCCGATGGCCCCGCCCACGACGCTCACCAGCTCGACGCGGTGGTTGCGGTGATGTGCCGCGCGGTCCACGGCCCAGTCGACGGCTCTGCGGGCCGCGGGGGCACCCGTGACGCCCACGACGATCGTTTCGCTCATGTCATCCTCCATCGGATCAGTGCGCCTGCGGTCAGCCTACGGGGCGACGCCCCTGCGCGTCCCGGGGTCGGGCCGTTGATATTCGCGGGGGCGTTGCGGGAGGCCGCGGGCGGGGCGTCGCCGTCGCGGCATCCCCGCTGCGGCATCCGACCTCAGAACTCGCGCACGAGCACGCGCTCGCGTTCGGTCGCCGCGAATCCGAGGCGCTCGTAGAGCGAATGGGCGCCGGTCGGGCTCTCGGTGTCGACATCGAGCACGGCCTTCTCGAGGCCGGCTGCGGCCGCTGCCCGCAGCGCTTCGGCGATGACGAGCGGAGCCAGCCCCCGCCCGCGGTGCGAGCGCACGACGCCGACGAGGTCGATGTACACGTGCGAGGCGCCGAGAGCTGCCCAGTCCTCTTCATTGACCGAGCCGAGGCAGAACGCCACGATGCGGTCGCCGTCGAGGGCCAGTGTCGACAGGTCGGGACGCAGCAGTGGGCCGCCCACGAACTTCTGCCAGGTGTCGTGCGTGCTGGGGAGGCTCCCCCAGTGGTCGCGGAAGGCGTCGTTGCGGGCCTCCAGGGCCTGCAGAGCGCGCTCGGAGCTGTACGGCACGAGGACGATGCCATCGGGGACCTCGAGCGCCGGAACGGGCTGGGAGAGGTCGCGCTCCATGGTCGTGAACCAGCGCTGCACCTGCAGCCCGTGTCGCTCGAACAGTGTCGCGGCGTCATCGTTGGCGCCCTCGGCGTACGCGCGCACGGCGCCGGGCAGAGTCGATCCCGACTCGACGAGCCGGCGCAGTGCCTGCGAGTACTGCCACTGCACCACCTGCGCGCCGATGCCCCGCCGTCGCCACGCGGGGTGCACTTCGCCCGAGATGTCGACCTGCACGCGGAGCTCGCGCGACGGATGCACGATCGCGCTGCCGTACGCTACCGGGGCGCCGTCCGCGGCGAACCCGATGACGGTGTCGCGGCTGTGGTCGATGTGCGACATCTCGAAGGTGTCGGCGATCTCGTCGCGGGGCACCGTCCACGTGGGGTGGTCGACGCGGCCGGCGGCCGAGGCGATCCCGTGGATCGCGTCGATGTCGTCGGGGGTCGCCATCCGCCAGGTCGGCACCTCGGGATGCTGCGGCATCGCCGGGGCCGGTGCGTGGCCGATTCGGTCTGCAAGGGTCTGATCAGTCACTACATCACGCTATCGCCCCCGCCGAGTGAGCATTCGCGTGCGCGAGCCTATAGCGGCACATTCGCGACGACCGAAGCGGCGGGCGGATGCCGCATCTCACGGGCTCGCGTCGGCGGGCACACGCCGCAAAAGCGTCGCGTTAACGAGAGAAAGCCACCCAACATTGGGTGGCTTTCTCACGGAAGAAGTCCGGCGGTGTCCTACTCTCCCACAGGGTCCCCCCTGCAGTACCATCGGCGCTGAGAG
>NZ_JANJFJ010000077.1:0-15436 GCF_024626565.1 Microbacterium sp. zg.Y909 | reverse complement strand
TCGCCGCCGGGGACGGCGAAGAGCCAGTCGAGGGAATCGGACGCGTCGGCGAGGTACCCGTCGAGCGTCGTCGCCGTGTAGAAGATCACGCGTGCCATGAACGCAACGCTAGCGCTCGGGCCCGGCAGGGCACATCACCGGTGCCGGTGTCAAGTAGTCCTTGCTCCCGCAGCGCCTCGGCCAGTATTCGGAAGTCACCTGACCCGAAAGGAACTGCCATGAGCATCGGAGCCGGAATCGCGCTCTTCGCCATCGGAGCGATCCTCGTCTTCGCCGTCAACGTCGAGATCGACTTCGTCAACCTCGACATGATCGGCTACATCCTGATGGGCGCCGGGGCGCTGGTCTTGCTCATCGGCATCGTGCTGCTCGCGCGTCGCCGCTCGACCGAGACCGTGTCGCGCACAGCGGTCGACCCCGCCGGCGGCGAGCGCGTCACGCGCCGCTCGACGACGACCTCGGGCGACGAGGTCCTCTGACCCAGCCTGCACGACCGGTGCCCCCGCGCGACCGCCGTTAGAGTGCCCCTGTGGGCGACATCGAAATGGCACGGATCGCCGGGGGCACCGTCATGCTCCACGACGCGCGGCGCGAGCGCCGGTGGAAGATCCGGCTCGAGCCGTTCGAGATCGGGGTCTATCCGGTCACCCGACAGCTCGTCGCGGAGCTGCTGGGGGAGCAGGCGCCCCACCCGCGGCGGCCGGCGACCGATCTGAGCTGGCTGCGCGCGGTGCGACTGTGCAACGCGGCATCCGAGTGGGAGGGCCTCGACCCCGCCTACACGTTCGAGGGCGAAGACGTGACGTGGCACGTCGACAGTGACGGCTACCGCCTGCCTACCGAGGCGGAGTGGGAGTTCGCCTGCCGCGCCGGCTCGACCGGGCCCCACTACGGGCCACTGGCGGAGGTCGCGTGGACCGCGGCCGACGGCTGCACGACCCCGCAGAACGTCGGCGGCAAGCTGCCGAACCTCAACGGCCTGTTCGACACCCTCGGCAACGTCTGGGAGTGGTGCTGGGATCTGCTCGATCCCGCCCGCTACGGCGACTACCGGGTCTTCCGCGGCGGCGGGTTCGCCGACGACGCATGGAGCGTGCGCGCTTCGACGCGCCGCGGCGGCGCCCCGCGCATGCACCACGACGACGTCGGTCTGCGCCTCGCGCGCGGCGGGTTCGACGCGGTGGATGCCGCGCAGGGCTGGTCGGCCGCGGCAGACCGTGAGCGCGCGCTGACGGACGAGCCGCTGCCGCCGGGGTGGACGCCGCGGCGGTAGGCAATGCGTCAGCGGGGGAGCTCCGCCAATCCCACGTCGCGGCACAGGCTCTCGAGGCCCGACAGACCGTAGGCCTGCAGGGGACCGGTCACCCCGGCGGCGTTCACGCGCCCGTCCAGCAGCGACTCCGCCGCCTTCGCCATGAGCTCCGCGGTCAGGCTGTAGGCGCTCGGCCCCTCCAGGTGCACTTCGGCCACTGTGGCGTCGTTCTGGTCCGCAGCGATCGCGACGACGTGACTGCGGGTGCGCGCGCGCTCCTGCTCGTCGGGCCCGGGGGAGGCGTCGTCGTCCGCGGAGGTGAGGCGCTCGATCAGCGGGCGCCCGCCGGGAATGGCGGCGACAGCACCGAGCACGCGCGAAGCCACCGGCATGACCCGCGCCATGCCCGAGAACCAGCCGTTGTAGTCCTCCACCGTCTGCACCCCGGGGTAGTGCTCGGGGAGGAACAGCGCCTCGGTTCCTGAGACGAGGATGCCGGTGCGCTCGTCACCGCGCACCTGGAAAGGCTGCGTGCGGCTGCCGGTGCGCACCTCCTGCAGTTGACCGTCGCGGCGCACCACCGTGGGCAGCAGCATGCCCTCGGCCATCGTGGCCCGCGTGCCGCGGCTGATGCCGTTGCGCATCGATCCGGTCGCGAAGTAGCCGATGCGCACCGCGGTCGCCGCGACACCGGCTCGTTCCAGGGCCAGCGCGCCGGCCAGCATGCCGGGAACGTAGTCGTAGCCGAACGCCGGCAGCATCGCGATGCCGGCGGCACGCGCCCGCTCATCGTGGCGGCGCTGCAGCTCGCGCACGAACCCGACCTCGCCGGTGGTGTCGATGTAGTGGGCGCCGGCGTCGACTGCGGCCTCCGCGGCTGCCCAGCCGAGGCGCTCGAAGGGGCCGACCGTCGTGATCAGCACGTCGCCCGGTTCCAGCAGCCTCGTCACGTCGGCGGCGTCGGTCGCATCCACCGTCTGCGTCGGAAGGTCTGCATGCCGCGCCGACAGCGCCGACAGCTTCGCGGCATCACGGCCTGCGAGCAGTGGCTGCTCGCCGCGGCGCACCAGCGCCTCGACGATGAGCGCCCCGGTGTATCCCGTCGCTCCCAGAACCACGATCTTGGACGACATCGATCCTCCTCGTCGGCGGCTCACGAGACGACGGCGTCGTGAGTCCCGCCCTCCGGGAATCGTGCCCGCTCCGGTGCGTGAAGTCCAGCGTCGCCCGCGGATCGGGGGCTGTGGTTGCATCCGCGCTGGCCTGAGTCGACCGTCCGGTTCTCGGGCCGCCGCTCCTCGCCGCTATCGTCGCAGGATGGCGAACGACGCAGCCGATCCCGATATCCGGCCGGTCCTGGCCGCCCTCAACAACCCCGCCACACGCCGTGTGTACGCCCAGATCGTGCTCGAGCAGGGCGACCCCGGCGATGACCTCAGCCCGTCCCGGCGGAAGAGCGCCCTGGAAACGCTGCTGTCGGCCGGGTTGGTCGCTCACGGCGAGGGCCGCTGGACCGCGACCGACGTGTTCCGGGGGCTGCTGGCGGCCGCGCCGCGGCGGGCTCGTCCGACGGGGGTCGAACGCTTTCTCACCCCGAACGGAGTGATCGACCGCTACCCGGCCAATGCGAAGGATCGTCGGGATCTTCTGGCCCACGTCGCCGAGCAGATACTGCCGGGGGGTGAGGTGCTGACCGAGCGCGAACTGAATGAACGGCTGGAGCGGCATTCCACCGACGTCGCCACGCTGAGGCGCTACCTCGTGGACCACGATCTCGTCCGAAGGTCCCCGGACGGGTCGCGCTACACCGCAGCACCCGCGTAGCGTGGCGACGGTCGGGACTGTGGAGATCAAGGGATGCCGATGAACCGGGACCATCGCAGGCGCCTGCTGTTCATCGTGGTGCTTGTCTTCACGGGGCTGGGGAGTACCGCCGTCGGCATCGGCAACAGCCAGGGCGCGCTGGTGGGGCTCACCGTATTCGTCGTGGCCGCTGTCTTCCCCGCGGCGCTGTTCGCTGTCTTGGCATACGTGTGGTCGGCGAACGACAGGGAAGTTGCCGCGCGCGGCCTGCCGCCGCTGGACCCCGACCACCTGCCCTGACCCGGCGGGGCGATCGCGACACGTCCTTGCGGGTCGGCGCACGGGCTGGCGTGGCATTCGCGGCTCTGCCGGGGCGTCCAGGTCGACTCGCTACGGTGAGCGGATGAGCACCCACATCGCGGCCGAACCCGGCCAGATCGCCCCCATCATGCTGTTTCCCGGAGACCCGCTGCGGGCGAAGTGGATCGCCGAGACCTTTCTCGACGGCGCCGAGCTGTACTCGCAGACCCGCGGGATGCTCGGCTTCACCGGCACGTGGGAGGGGCGTCGCGTCTCGGTACAGGGTTCGGGGATGGGGCAGCCGTCGATGGCGATCTACGCCAACGAGCTGATGGAGTCCTACGGCGTGGAGACGATCGTGCGCGTGGGGTCGTGCGGAGCGCTCACCGAGCGGGTCGCGCTGCGCGACATCATCATCGCCAACGGAGCCAGCACCGATTCGGCGATCAATCGGGTGCGCTTCCACGGACTCGACTACGCCCCCGTCGCGGACTTCGGTCTGCTGCGGGCCGCCGTCGCTGCGAGCGAGGCAGAACCGCCGGCATCCGCCGTGCACGTCGGCCCCCTCTTCTCGAGCGATCAGTTCTACACGACACGTGCAGAGCTGACAGAGCCGTTGGTGCGCCACGGCGTTCTCGGTGTGGAGATGGAGACGAGCGGCCTGTACACCCTCGCCGCGTACTACGGACGGCGCGCGCTGAGCATCTGTACCGTCTCGGACCATCTCGTCACCGGCGCGGAGACGACGGCCCACGAGCGTGAGCAGACGTTCGGGGACATGATCCGCATCGCCCTGCGGGCGGCTACGAGCTGAGGGTTGGCGGGGCGGCTCGGGGCTCGGGGCTTCGGGTCGTCGGCGTTTCCTCCACAGGCGGATGCCGAGAGAAGTTATCCACAAACCCGCGTTGGCCTGGGCTTTAGCGCCGTCCAATGTCGGTGGCCCTCGGCAGAATTGTGGGTATGAGCACCCGACCGGCAGCCCCCAGGAGACGCGATACGCGGTCGCGTGGTGCGGTGCTGCGGGAGTTGGAGCGCATCCGGGCGCGGATCGCGGCGTTGCAGGCCGAGGAACTCGGATTGCTGGCCCGGGCGGACGCGATCGCCGCCGAGCAGACCGCCCGGGTGCCGTCCAGCGCGGGCCGGGAGCGGGAGATGCCGCTGCGGGAGATGGCCGCCGAAGTCGGCACGGTGCTGCGCCGGTCCGACCGTGTGATCCAGGACCGGTTGCATGACGCCACCGTCCTGGTGACCGGGTTCCCCGCGACCGTCGCGGCGCTGCGGTCGGGGGCCATCGACACTTCGCACGTGCGTTTGATTCAGGATGCCGGCGCCCGCATCACCGACCCCGACGCGCGCGCCCGATTCGAACAAGCCGCCCTGGTGGTGTGTGAGCGGGAGACCCCGGGGCGGGCGAAGCCGATCATCGCGATGATCGCGCAGAAACTGCACCCCGTACCCCTCGCCGAGCGTCACGCCGAGGCCGCCGCCGGGCGCCGGGTGTGGGTGCGGGACCTCGACGACGGCATGGCGGAACTTGCCGCGGTACTCCCCGCGGCGCTGGCGTACGCGATCCGCGACCGGCTCACCCAGCACGCCCGCGAGGTGATTGCCGCCCGGCGCGCCACGGCGGATCCTGTGGCGGAAGAGCCGGCGGACACCGTCTCTGCAGCGACGGATGCCCGCACCGCCGACCAGGTCCGGGCCGACGCCCTCACCGACCTGCTGCTCACCGGCCACGCGACCACACCCGTCTCCTCGAGCAGCACCCCCGCCGGGCAAGCTATCACCGCCCACGTGCAGATCATCATCCCCGTCGACACCCTCACCGGCGAAGGCACCGCACCGGCCGAACTCATCGGATACGGGCCCATCGACCCCGACACCGCCCGCCGCCTGGCCGCGACCGCCGACCTCTGGGAACGGGTGTTCACCTCCCCGACCACCGGCGCCGTGCAGCACGTCGACACCTACCGGCCCAACCGGGCACAGCGCAGGCACCTCGACGCCCGCGACGAGCACTGCCGGTTCCCCGGATGCCGAAGGCCCGTGTACTACTGCGACCACGACCACACCCTCGACCACGCCCGAGGCGGACCCACCGACGTGTGCAACCTTGCCAACCTCTGCGTCCGCCACCACACCCTCAAACACGCCAGCGCCTGGACCGTGACCCAGAAACCCCACGGCATCCTCGAATGGACCAGCCCCACCGGGCGGATCCACCTCGACATCCCACGACGCGTCCTCGAATTCACCGCCCTGACGGCCACCGAAGACCCACCCCCGTTCTGAGGTCCGGGCGCCCGAGACGGTACCTTCGCACCACGGACGACGACGTCACAGGTCTGACACGAGAGGGCTCGCCCAGCGCTGCGCGAGAGTTCGTTCCGCGATCACACCGCGAACTGCCGATGCTGAGGCTTTTTCTGCCGTTCACCGATCTCCACCGGCCGCAGGGTCAGCTGCACAACGATCCGCGGCTGGACGTCGTCTCCGTGCGCGGGGAGCGGGACGTCCTGCCGCCGAGCGCGGGGGACTGACCGAGCCGGCAGGGGAGTGGGCTGCGTCAGCGCGTCGACGCCCACCGCCAGTACGGTGGCCGGGTGGGTCAGCAAAGGCGCGAGATCGAGGTTTCCGTGGTGCATGCTTGTGCCATGGCGGGGAGACCGAGCGGTTTCGAGTTCACGGTGCGCGGCGACCAGGTTGTGATCCGGCATAACGGCCGGCTCGCGACGACGCTCCGAAAGTCGGCTGCCAGCAGATTCCTTGACGACGTCCAGCGGTCGGACCCCCAGCAGCTGATGGCTCGGGTCACCGGCAACTACAAGCACGGCAACGAGCGTGCGACGAGCGGCCGGAAGTGACGGCATGAAGGGTCACCCCGCGCGACCGGCGGTCGCTATCGTTGCGCCATGCCTTCGGTGACGGACTGGATCTCGAGCATCGGCTCCTTGGTGGGCGCCCTGACCGGCGTCGGCGCGCTGATCGTCGCTGTGCTCAGCTATCGCAAGTCGAACAGGGCTCTGGCCGCCGACGCGCAGACCAGGGGAGCGGTCACCTCGACCGTGGACGCGATCGAGGCGCTCGGGCGGACCGAGGTGTTCGTCGCCGAACCAGGTGCCGAAGGCTATGGCATCCGTCGCGAACGGCCCGAGGCTCGGGAGCAGAAGGAGGCATACGAGTCAGCGTTGAAGGCCGCCCGACGCGAGCTGGGGCGAACGTAGGGAGCGGGGGAGTCAGAGCTCTCGTGCTTCGTGGTCCGAACGATGGACGCGTGGCCTCGTGCGTCGGGCACGCCACGCTCGCCACGCGCCGGTGGACCAGAGCGCCCAGATCACCAGCAACGGCTGGAAGAGCAGGCGGATGCCACGGGAGAGATCTGTGTCCAGCCCGAAGGCATCCGTGCCGCTGACGAACTGTTCGATGTTTCCGGGGAAGATCGCGACGAAGAAGGCCGCGGTGAGCCACCCGATCAGCACGCGCTGGCGCGCCCACACCAGCAGCGCGAGACCCAGCGCGATCTCGACGACGCCTGACGCGAGGACTACGAAATCGACCGGCAGCGGGAGCCACGTGGGAACCTGCGCGACGAACGACGCGCGGGCGAAGGTGAGGTGGCCGACTCCGGTGAAGAGAAGAAACGCGCCCAGCATCCATCGGGCGATCATCCGCGGAAGGCTCGTGCCCGGGCGCTCGCCTGTGGGCGACGCGGACTCGCGATCTGCGCGACGGCGCGCTGCGTTCATGTCATCACCTCACGATCCGCTCGGTGCCGCGTTGGTACGCCCAACATACGGTGGGACGCGGCTCGGCGAGAGACGTGGTTCCCTACCGCCCTCAGCGCGCGGCCCCAGCCCAGAGCCAGCGCAACGCGTCGGGGAGCAGCACGCCGCCGTGGTTGGGGGAGTGTCCGCCGTCTCCGACGACGAGCCGAAAGTCGTATCCGGCACGGGCGAGCGCCGCAGCTGTTTCGAGGTTCTCGGCGAACCAGTTGTCCTCGGGAGCGTTCCAGTTCAGGTCACGGTGAGCCGCGTGCAAGAAGATCCTCGTCGGTCTGCGCGGTTCGGTCTTCAGCAAGGCGGGGAAGGGGTTGCCGTCAGGCATCTGAGCGAAGCTTGCGTTGAAGGCGACCACCCTTCCTATTCCGTCTGGGCGGCACCATGCGGCTGTCATGGCCGCGTTGCCACCGCTGCTCCCGCCGCAGATTCCACGCATCATCGGGTCCGACGAGACCGCGAAGCGGTCCTCGATCAAGGGCAGTACCTCCTCGAGGAGGAAGCTGCCGTAGGCCTCGTCGAAGGAGTCGTACTCGGCGTTGCGGTGCTTCATCGGCACAGCGTCGACGTGGAGAACCCCGGGGTCAACGAACACACTGACCATCGGCGGGAGGTCGCCTGCCGCAGAGAGATTGTCGAGAACGGTCGCGCCACGGACATCCCCGTCGGGGTCCAGATACCACCAACCGTCATTGAAGAACATCACGGCGCACTCGGCGGAGGTGCGCACACCGGCCGGACGGTGCACCCAGATGGTCCTGGATGTTCCGGGGAATCTCGCGCTCGTGTCGATACGGATCGCCTCGATGGAGCCAGGCTGGACACCGAGTCGCGTGAAGGAATCAGGACCGTACACGTAATCGACGTCGGCCTGCTCAAGAGGCAACGGAACGAACGGCATCATCATCGGCACGCCATGACCTTACGACGACAGGGCATTGCTCTTGGGCGAGGCGGCGTGGATTCGGGACTTCGCCGCGGCGAGGGCGCCAGCCGTTCGGGTTTCTCTTGGCGCAGCCGGTCAGCGGGACCAGCGGGTGAGCCGCGCCGGAGCCGGACCAGGGCGCGCGCGCCGGAGAAGGCGAGCACCCCGCCGACGCCCCACGGTGCCGTCACGATGGGTCACCGGTCAGGCGAGTGCGACGCCCTGGGAGTCGATGACGGCCTGGATGCCCCGTTTCCCATCCTTCGCGAACCGCGGGAAGTTCAGGAATCCGTGCGGCATCGCGGGGAAGTTCACCAGCTCCACGGCGACTCCCGCATCCCGGAGCGCTTCCACATAGAGAACTCCGTCGTCGTGAAGCGGGTCGTGCTCGGCGACCTCGGTGATCGCGGGTGGCAGCCCGGCGAGCGAGGGGGCGAGGATCGGCGCATACCGCCAGTCGGCGCTGTCTGCCGCGTAGTACTCTCCGAACTTGGTCATGTCCGCGTTGCTCAGGATGAACGCATCCGCATTCACGCGGCGAGACTCCGTGCCGGCGGTGCCGATGGCCGGATACAGCAGCGCCTGATGACGGATGCTCGGATCCTGCGCATCCCGTGCCATCAGTGCGACGACTGCGGCAAGGTTTCCGCCAGCGCTCTTGCCCATCACACCGATCCGGGCGGCATCCGCTCCCAGTTCGTCCGCACGGCGCGCTGCCCACATCAGGCCCGCGTAACTGTCGTCGACGGCGGCGGGGACGGATGCTCCGGAGCCAGCCGATACCCGACCGACACCACGACGGCGCCGACGCCCGCCGATACCGAACCGCAGATCCAGTCGCCACCTCGGAGGTCGCCGAACACGAAACCGCCGCCGTGTAAATAGACGATGAGCGGACGGGGTGCGGCCGGGGCGTTCGCGGGTGCGGATGTGGGCGTGTAGATCCGAACCGGCATTCCGTCGACAGCACGGCTCGCCGAGTCGCCGCATTCCGGGGGCATGAGGCTCCATGCGACCACCCTAAGTGGGAGCCTGCTTGCCGGCGTCGGCGTGGTGGAGACGGCTCGCCCTCGTGTGTAGACGTCAGGGCCAGTGCTGCCCAGCGCCATTCTCGCTGGATCTCTGCGATTCCGCGCGGGGGAGTAGGCCCGTTCGCACGTCGCTCGTCTTCTCCTCGACCTGCGCCAAGACCGTGTCAGCGTCCCTGCCAGTCTCGATGCCGACGTCCGTCAGACACTCGCGGAGCTCGATGAACGTTTCGGACTCGTATTACTGCGCGATCTGCCAGCGGAAGTCGACAAGTGTGAAGTCGACATAACACTTGTCGTACACCGGCTGGCTTTCATCGAATGGGAGCTGAAAAGCAACGGTGACCTCGATTAAAGCGACCCGCAGCACGGCTGGTACGCCGTTCTATGTAACCATCATGGTGCACGGCATGATGACCGTGTCGTGGTTCGGCATGACGGATCACCAGACCAATGATGGCGAGCGCCGTTATTTCGAGCGGGACTTCAACGGCAACTGGCTGGAAAGCTGAACTGAGCTGACCTGAACTTACATCGCAAGGAGACCGCATATGCGTACTGATCGACTGATACGCGCTGCCGCTATCGGAGTCCTGACAACTCTTGCTCTGACTGGTTGCAGCGCGAGCACCATCGACCTGGGCAGCCTGGATGGTGCGCGAGGTGCAACCGGAGCCGAACCCGAAGCGGTAGACAGCCAGCCGGTCGCCGTGTTCGACTTCCGATCCGAGGAGCCAGTCGTGGCCGAGGGGAAGATCACCGCCCGTCTCCCTGAGGACTTCCTCGAGGCGTTCGGCGAGGAGAATGTCTCGACCCTCGTTGCAACCGCGTACACGATCACCTCGCGTGAACTGGACACCGCCCAGAAATGCGCCTTCGATGTGGTCATCGAGTACACGGACCCCGACTCCTTCGCCAAGGGCCTTTCCTTCACCCGAACAGAGGCGCTGAACGCGGAAGGGGATCAGGTCGGAGAGTTCAGCTACACGCTGTCGGCTGATGACCTCGCCCCTGAGGCAGTCGGAGGGCCCAACGCATCCCTCCTTCACGGATCGCTGTACTCCGGCGCCAAGTTCGACAAGCCCTGGGAGGTGAGGAAGACCGAGACACTGGATGAGAGCAAGCCGGAGAACGGCTGGTACGTCACTGACTTCCAGAACCTCACCTATGTGTCTGACTGCGCCGAAGGCGCGGGTGGTGGTGTCGGGCCCGTTATGAGCTTTGCTACCTGGGCCACCAAGGAGCAGACCGACAACACCAACTCGCAGCCCTGGGACTACCGCTTTGCATCCATTGCAGCGTTCGAGGTGTCTCCGGCAATCGACGGCACCCTCACGCTGACGTGGACCAGTGACACCATCACTCACCACAGAGGCTACGGCGATGTCACCTGGTACTTCCGGGGCGAGGATGGCAACTGGATTGCTGGCTGACCTCTGAGTGAGCGGCCCTGCGATGAGCGATCATTTGCACGCCGCCGACCTCGCGCTGGGGGACAAGTGCGACACCGTTTCTTTCAAGTACGCCTCGACATTGACATAATGTGCATTATCGGCGTTCTTTCGATTCGGTTATCCGCGCGGCGGAGAGCCCGCGCCGACGACCAATCCGAGTCCTGCTGCATCCAAACAGCCCGCTGGTCCGGAATACCTTTGTGGCGCCCGACGGCCGTCGCCGAGCGCACTCGTCCCATCGAAGGAGCTGGACAATGAAGAAGAAGCTCTCCATCACCCTTGCGGCCGTCGTCGCCACGGCGCTCACGCTGACCGCCTCACCGGCATCGGCATACGGCGGCCCGCCGGCGGGGTCGATCGTCGACGTCGCAGTGGCAGCCTCCGGCGGAGGAACCCCCGACGCCAACGGCCACGATTACGACCTGCTGGTCCAGGCCCTCGTCGCGACGGGCTTGGATGCCACACTGGCGGACACGAGCACGAAGTACACCGTGTTCGCGCCCAACGATCGCGCCTTCATCCGCCTCGTCACCGACCTCACCGGCGCGACGCCCGCGTCCGAGGCCGAGGCTCTGACGACGATCACATCGACGTTCTCGGCGGAGCAGATCTCCAACATCCTGCTGTACCACGTGGTGCCCGGCAAGAAGCTCGGGCCCCTGCAGGTTCTCCTGTCGAAGAACATCACCATGGCCAACGGCGGGGTCATCAAGCCGCGCGCCACCACGCTGCGAGACGAGACCCCGTCGCTCACCGATCCGCGCCTCGTGCTGTGGGCGATCAACATCCAGGCGACCAACGGGGTGATCCACACCATCGACCGCGTCCTGGTACCCGCGTCCTGACGCACACCGACGAGAACGAGGGCCGGGGGCGGCGGCGTGGCTGACCCCGGCCCTCCCTTGTCCGCAGGCAATCACCCACCCCTATGCCACCGATCCCCACCGACATCCGGAGAGCGCTTGTCCACAGCCCTCCCTCGCACCACACTGGGCACATCGAGGCGAGGAGGCCGCCATGGTCAACGCGGCGCACGTGATCAAGCCGCTCACGCCGGACACCTACCCGGCCTGGCTTGCGCTGGCCGAGAAGCACAACGGCGTCTGGGGCGGATGCTGGTGCTCCTACTTCCACGGTGACACCGACCTCACGGTCAAGGTCCAGTACGACGGGCCGACCTTCAAGAAGCGTCTCGTGGCGGAGGGCGTCGCGCACGCGGCGCTGGTCTTCGACGGAGACGCCGCAATCGCCTGGTGCGAGTACGGCAGCCCCGCCGAATTGCCGGGCATCTACCACCGCAAGCAGTACGACGCCGGCGAGACGCGTCCGGCCCCCTGGCGCATCACGTGCGTCTTCGTCGACCGTGACCATCGGCGCGGCGGTGTGGCGCGCGAGGCGCTCGACGGCGCGCTCGACCTGATCGCTCGGGCCGGCGGCGGCGAGGTGGTGTCGTTCCCCAACGAGCTCGCCCCGGGTAAGCGCACGTCGTCGTCGTTCCTGCACAACGGCACTCGGGCGATGTTCGAGCAGGCCGGTTTCGTGTTCGAGCGCCACATCGGCAAGAGCAAGACCGTCATGCGCAAGACGATCCCTGCGGCGCTCCCCTGACACGAACTGTCATCCAGCGAGCCGAGCAGTCGCGTCCCACCCCTAGGCTCAGAGGGTGCTGGATGTCGCCACCGGATTCGTCGTCATCGGTGTGGCGATCCTGATCGGCTACATCATCGGCCGCGTCGACCTGCTCGGCCCCCACGGCCGCCACGTGCTCAACCGGCTCACGTTCTTCGTGCTGTCGCCGTTCCTGCTCTTCGTCGTGCTGTCCCAGGCCGACGTGCAGACGCTCTTCTCGGCGCTCCTGCCGGTCTCCGCGATAGCCGCCCTGGTGGTGATCGCCGCACAGGCGCTCTTCTCGCGCTTCCTCTGGCATCGCTCCACCGCCGAGACGACCATCGCCGCGCTCTCGGCCGGTCAAGTCAACTCCAACAACATGGGCATCCCGCTGTCGCTGTACCTGCTCGGCAGCGCCGCGTTCCCCGCTCCCGTCATCCTGCTGCAGCTGCTGGTGTTCACGCCCATCTCGATGGCGGTTCTGGATGCCGCGACCACCGGCCAGCGCTCCCCCCGCCGCATCCTCAAGCGCACGGCGACGAACCCGATCGTGCTCGGCTCAGTGCTCGGTGTGGCGGTGTCGCTGTCGGGCTGGGAGCTTCCGCCGCTCATCCTCGATCCTGCGCAGCTCATCGCCAACGCGTGCGTGCCGGTGATGCTGATCGGCTACGGCATGTCGCTGTACGGCCAGCGGGTGCTGGGCACGGCCGGGCACCGGCGAGATGTGATCCTCGCCACCGCCTTGAAGCTGGTCGCCATGCCGCTGGTCGCGTGGGCGACGGCGGCCTACGTCTTCCAGCTACCCCCTGAAGGAATACTGATCGTCACGGTGCTGGCCGCACTGCCGACGGCGCAGAACATCTTCACCTACTCCCAGCACTACGGCGTCGGCGAGAGCATCTCGCGGGACACGATCTTCCTCACGACGGTGGGATGCGTCCCCGTGCTGCTGCTCATCATGGTGCTGCTGGGGTAGCACTCCCCCGCCGTGTTCCCCCTTCACACGCGGGTGCGCGGGGCTACAATGGCGCCGTCCTCACAGAAAATTCTCAGAAAGGACGCACGATGGCCTACAACTCCTCCATCGACAGACCGCTGCTCAACGGCATCCGCACGGCCCTCGGCGTCAGCGGCGTGCTCGCGCTGATCCTCGGCATCCTCATCCTCGTCTGGCCCGGCCGAACAGCCATGGTCGTCGTGGCGGTGGTGGCGATCTACGCCGTCGCTGCCGGCCTCGTCTACGCGGGACTCGGGATCTTCAGCGCGCAGCGGGGCGGGTGGGCCCGGCTCGGCCACATCGTGCTGGGCGTGCTGTTCATCGTCGCCGGCATCGTCGCCTTCATCAACCTCCCCGCGGCCACCGCCTGGTTCGGGACCTTCGTCGGCGTGCTCGTCGGCGTCATGTGGATCGTCGAGGGCATCGTCTCGCTCTCGACGCTCGGATGGGCGGCATCGAGCGGGTGGACCATCTTCTTCGCGATCCTCTCGATCATCGCCGGCATCGTGCTGCTGTTCGCCCCGCTGTGGGGCGCGACGACGCTGTGGCTGCTCATCGGCATCTCGGCCATCGTGCTGGGCGTGGTGCAGATCATCCGCGCCTTCACGTTCGGCAAGTGACATATGACGAAGGGCCTCGGGACCGACTCCCGGGGCCCTTCGTCATGCCGTCGTCACCGGGTCAGGAAACGATCGGCAGGTAGCGGTGCCACCAATCCAGCACCGCCGCGAATCGCTCGACACGGTGGCGGGGCCGGCCGCCGCGGGTGAGCTCGTGGTCCTCGCCGGGGAAGACGAGCATCTCGGCCACAGTCCCCTGCCGTTTCAGCGCGGTGTAGTAGCGCGTGGCCTGCTCGAGCGGGCAGCGGAAGTCGAGTTCCGAGTGCACGACGAGGGTGGGAGTGCGCACCTGCGAGACCACGGCCATCGGGCTCTGCGCCGCCATCGCCGCGGGGTCGGTGCCGACGTACTCGTCGCCGAAGAACGAGCCGATGTCACTCGTGCCGGCGAAGGCGACCGGGTCGAGAAACCCGCGCTCGACGATGGCGGCGGCGAATCGATGGTCGTGCGCGATCGTCCAGGCGGTGAGGTAACCACCGTACGACCCGCCCATGATGCCGACGCGCTCAGCGTCCAGGCGCTCGTCTGCGGCGAGCACCCCGTCGAGCAGGTCGATGACGTCGGTGAAGTCGACCGTCCCCATCGCCCGGCGGATGCTGCGCCCGTGCGCACGCCCGTAACCGGCCGACCCTCGGGGGTTGCCGTACACCACGGCGTAGCCGGCGTCGACGAGCACCTGGGTCTCGTCGAAGGCCTGGCTGCCGTAGGAGGCGAACGGCCCGCCGTGGATCTGCAGGATGACGGGGAACGGGCCGCTGCCGTCCGGCACCGCGACCCAGCCGTGCACGGGGTAGCCGTCGCGGGCGGGGACCGTCACCTCGACCGGTTCCACAAGGCCCGCAGCGACGAGGGCCTCACCGAACGTGGTGAGCACGCGCGGGCGACCCTCTACGACCTCGGCCAGCTCTCCGAACGATGTGGCCGTGCCGATCGCCGTGACGATGCGGCCGCCGCCTGCCGCGTGGCCGAGCACCTCCACATCGCCGCCCAGCACGACCGAGGTCCGCCCCTTGCGCGAGACCCGCACCAGGTGCACGCGGCCACGCGTGCGGTTCTGCACGAGCACATCCTCGCCGTCGAACCCGATGTGGCTCCCGACCTCGCCGAGATCGACGGTCTCGGGGTCGGTCAACGGGCGGGCACCCGCGGCATCCAGGTGCCAGAGCCCCGTGCCGGGCGCGACGAAGTCCCGACCGTCCTCGCCGACGTCGTAGGCGAGGAGGAACAGCGCGCCGTCGGGGGCCACGGCCACTTCCGAGACGGCGAGACCCGCCTCGGGTCCGAGCACGGTGCGCTCCCCTGCGCCGTCCACCGCCACGGCGACGACGCGACTGCGCAGGTCGCGCGCCGCGTCCTCGATCGCGTCGACGACAGCGAGCAGATGGCGGCCGTCGGCGGTGAACACCGGGGCGCCGTACGAGGCCGAGCCGCGCGTCAGCTGCTCGGCATCCGCCAGCACCACGCGCGGGTGCGGCCCGTCGTCGCCCTCGGCACGCACCCGCGCGGCGGGCTCGTAGAGCGGCTCGGCGTCGAGGTCGGGAGCGGGCACGACGAACAGTTGTGACGGACGATCGCCGATGTATCCGAGTCCGTTGGCATGCCATCGGATGCCGGTGATGCGCCGCGGCGCCTCGGCTGCCGCATCCAGTCCGTCGATCGAGCCGTAGCGCCCG
>NZ_JANJFJ010000653.1:0-1351 GCF_024626565.1 Microbacterium sp. zg.Y909 | reverse complement strand
CGGCAGTGGCGCGAGTTCTGGGCTCTGACGGTGGAGCCCCTTGCGCACCCCTCGCCGGTTCCGCTCGACCTCGTCGATGGCTTCGGCCTGCTGGCCGCGCTTCCCACCGAGGGCTTCGACGAACTGCGCGACGCGATGATGCCGCACGCCGGCACGGCCGTCGCCTACGCCAACTCCTCCCACAGCCGCTATCGTGCCGACGCCGCCGCCGGCGCGCGCGTGTCGTATCGGGCCTACGCGGGGGCGATCGCCGAGCACGAGCGCCGGGTGGGGCGCCGCGCCCACTCCTTCGAGCTGAACGTGCAGGTGCTGCCGCTGGCCCAGCGTGGCGTGTGGTGGATCGGCTCGCTCACGATCGCGGTCACCGACGGGCTGCGGGGAGACGTCGTCGCCTTCGACGCGGCCATCCACCCGATCATCGCCGAGCTGGCCTGAACCCGCTCGTCAGTCCTGGGTGCGGATGTGCTCGTGCTCGATCTGCACGTCGCGGGCGCGCCCTGCCAGCACCCGATCCAGGACGACCGCCACGATGCCGCCGATCGCGATGCCGATGGGCACGGCGAACAGCGCCAGGAAGCCGAACACCTGGGTGGGCGAGTAGACGACGCCGGTGTTGGCGCTCTGCTCCGTGTCCCCGCTGCCGAACGCGAAGGTCAGGATCAGCGCCGCCAGCAGCCCCAATGCGGCACCGAAGCCGATGAACACCGCGAACTTCGGGCTGCGGCGCACGCGTGCGGTCTCGGTCATGGTTCCATTGTCGCACCGCGCGGCCCGAGGGGGACCGGGCGGCCGTCGTGACCTGCGACGGGCCGGCCGGCGATCACGGACGAAGCGGGAGCAAGGCCGACAGGTCCGCCCGGGTCCCCGACGCGTGGATGCGGCCGGCGGCCGCGGCATCCGCCCATTTCTCTGCCCCCGTCGCGAGGGCGACCCAGGTGTCGGCGTCGGTCTCGACCACGTTCGGCGGCGTCCCGCGGGTGTGTCGCGGACCCTCCAGCGCCTGCACCGCCCCGA
This sequence comes from Microbacterium sp. zg.Y909, assembly GCF_024626565.1. Lineage (NCBI taxonomy): Bacteria > Bacillati > Actinomycetota > Actinomycetes > Micrococcales > Microbacteriaceae > Microbacterium > Microbacterium sp. zg.Y909. Next base: position 337 of record NZ_JANJFJ010000653.1, on the reverse strand, counting down.
AGGGCGGCACCCGCACCTCGACGGAATTACCCGGCGCCTTCTCGGCCAGCAGCTGCAGCAGGTAGCGCACGGCCGTCGCGCGGTCGGTGCGGGACGGGGACGTGTCAGCCGCGAGAGCGGCGAGCGCGGCGCGGCCGGCATCGGTGCTGATCTTTCGCGGCATGCGGCCACGGTACCCCCGCGGCGGGCGAGCACCCCTCGCTAGGCTGGCCCGGTGAAGATCCTGGTCCTCGGTTCGGGCGCGCGCGAGCACGCCATCATCCTCGCCCTGCGCGCCGAAGAGGCCGGGCACGAGCTGTTCGCGGCCCCCGGCAACGCCGGCATCGGCGCCGACGCC
>NZ_JANJFJ010000652.1:0-1359 GCF_024626565.1 Microbacterium sp. zg.Y909 | reverse complement strand
GTCGGGATCATCGGCGTCTCGCTCTTCACCGTCGGGGTCGTCGCCGGCCAGACGGTGTGCGCCCTCGTGCTCGATCGCGCCGGCTACGGACCCTCAGGCGTCGTCGCGGTCACCCCGGGGCGCGTGCTCGGGGGCGCGTTGGCGCTTGTCGCCGTGGCGATCGCACTGACAGGGCGCACCGTCGAGGTGCCGCTGTGGATGCTGCTGCTCCCGTTCGCCGCGGGTGTCGGCATTGCCTGGCAGCAAGCGACGAACGGACGACTGCGCCAGCGGGTGGGGACGCCGCTGACGGCGACGCTGGTGAACTTCATCGGCGGCAGCCTGTGCCTGGCGGTGCTTGCCGCCGTAAGCATCGCCGTCTCGGGGGCACCCGCCGCGCTGCCCACAGACCCGTGGCTGTATCTCGGCGGCGCGCTCGGGGTGGGGTACATCTTCCTCGGCGCGGCGCTCGTGGTGCACACCGGGGTTCTGCTGCTCGGACTCGCGTCGGTGGTGGGGCAGCTGTTCGCCTCCCTGGCGCTCGACGCGGCCTGGCCCGCTCCCGCCGGCCCGAGCCTCGCTGCATCGCTGACGATGATCGGCGTCGCCCTCGCCTCGGTCGTCGTCGCGGCGGTGCCATGGCGCCGGCGCCGCGCGCGCTGACGTCGCTATGTGATCGGCTTCTTGGGTGCCGGCATCCGGCTGACGAACTGCTGCGCGTCGATCACCTTGTCACGCCCCTCGCGTGAGCGCTCGGGCCTGCCGCCGACGTAGAGCCAGCCGAGCAGCCGCTCGTTCTTCTTCAGACCGTGCGCCTTCGCGACCGCCTTGGCGCGGGTGTAGTGGCCGGTGCGCCAGATGACGCCCCAGCCGGCTTCGTCGAGCAGCAGGCTGAGGGCGTGGGCGACGCCGGATGCCACGACCTGCTGCTCCCAGTGCGGCACCTTCTCGCTCTTGCGATAGCTGGCGACGACCGCGATCAGCAGTGGAGCGCGCAACGGCTTGGACGACGCGCCCTTCTCACCGAGAGCCTTGTTGATCGCGCGTCCCAGCGTCAGCCGGTCGTCGCCGCGCAACTCGATCAGCCGCCAGGGCTTCAGCTCGGAGTGGTCGGCGACGCGACCGGCCGCGCCGACCAGCTCGAGCAGCTCGTCGTGCGTGGGGGCGTCGTCGGTCACCTTCGACAGCGACCGGCGACGCCGCATCGCGTCGCGTGCGGTCACGCCTGCTGTTCCGGCGTGAACTGCAGCGCGAGCGAGTTCATGCAGTAGCGGTCGCCGGTGGGCGTGCCGAATCCGTCGGGGAACACGTGCCCCAGGTGCGAGCCGCAGTTGGCGCAGCGCACCTCGGTGCGCACCATCCCGTGGCTCGAGTCGTCGA
>NZ_JANJFJ010000651.1:0-1380 GCF_024626565.1 Microbacterium sp. zg.Y909 | reverse complement strand
TTCCTGCTGTCGCCCGAGAACGTCGCGGTGTCGGGTGACGGTGCTGTGGTGCAGGCCGACCCCGAGGCGCCGGCCTTCGCGCAGTAGACCGCCGTGGACGTGCTCAAGCTCGTCGCCTCGATCGTCAACTCGCTCCTGCTCGTCTATGTTCTGCTGCTGCTCGTGCGGCTGATCCTCGAGTACATCCCGATGTTCAACCGATCGTGGCGCCCCCGCGGCGCCGGCCTGGTCGCGGCGGAGATCGTCTACACGGTCACCGATCCGCCGATCAAGCTGCTCCGCAGGTTCATCCCCCCGCTCCGACTGGGGCCGGTGGCCGTCGATCTCGCATTCCCGCTCACGATGCTCGTCTGCTTCGTGCTGCTGTCGATCACGCGCTCGATCGCCGGACCCTGACCCCCATTCCGCCTCGCGGCCCGTGACCGCTCGCACTATGCTGGTTTGATCGGCCCGCAGGTAGCGGGCTGCTCCCGATCGGCCCGCGACGTGAGCTCCGAAAGAGGACCAGACAATGGCTTTGACCCCCGATGACGTCGTCACCAAGCAGTTCCAGCACGTGCGCTTCAAGGAAGGATTCGACCCGGACGAGGTCGACGACTTCCTCGACGAGATCGTCGTCGAATGGCGCAAGACGATCGCGGAGAACGAAGAGCTGAAGGCCAAGCTCGCCGCCTACGAGTCCGGTGAGACGCCGGCGGCCGCGTCCGCCGCTGCGGCCCCCGCCGAGGTCGAAGAGGTCGAAGCCGTCGAGGTGGTTGCCGAGACCCCCGCCGCCGAGTCCGCGCCGGCCGCTCCCGTCGCCGCCAGCGCCGGCATCATCGAGCTCGCGCAGCGTCTGCACGACGAGCACGTGGCCGAGGGCCAGGCTCAGCGCGACAAGCTCATCTCCGAGGCGCAGGCACAGGCGGCGTCGATCGTCGCCGAGGCCGAGGCCCGCGGCCGCGACGAGATCGCCCGGCTCGAGAAGGAGCGCGGCGTGCTCGAGACGCGTATCGCCGAACTGCGCCAGTTCGAGCGCGACTACCGCTCGCAGCTGCGCAGCTACATCGAGGGCAAGCTTCGCGACCTCGACACCACGGGCACGACGTCCGGCTCCGCGCCGGTCTCGGCCGTCGGCCACTAGGCCTGGTCCTTGACCGAACGGACGCCTCTGCGTACGGCGGCGGCCGGCACCATCATCGCGATTCTCGCGGCGCTGGTGCTGGCCGCCGACCAGTTCACCAAGCATCTCGCGATCGAGAACCTCCCCTATGAGGAGACGGTTCCCGTCCTGGGTGACTTCTTCCAGCTCTACCTCACGCGCAACCCCGGTGCGGCATTCTCCCTGGGTGAGGGCGTGACCTGGATCTTCACGCTGGTCCTTCTCGCCGCTGCCGTGAC
>NZ_JANJFJ010000650.1:0-1381 GCF_024626565.1 Microbacterium sp. zg.Y909 | reverse complement strand
TGGCAGCTGCTGCAGGCGGCAGGGGAGAAGAACGAGCTGCAGGACCCCGGCGCCCCCGGCTACGCGCTGCTGCCCTACATCGACCGCATGGACCTCGCGTTCGCGATCGCCGATGTCGTCGTCTCGCGCGCGGGTGCGGCGACGGTGAGTGAGATCAGCGCCCTCGGCATCCCGGCCGTCTACGTGCCGTACGCCGTCGGCAACGGCGAACAGGCCCTCAACGCCGCGTCGGCCGTGCGTGCGGGAGCGGCGCGGCTCATCCCCGACGGGGAGTTCACCGCCGGGCGGGTGCGCGACGAGATCGTGCCGCTGCTGCAGGATGACGACGCGCTGCGGGCCATGCGGGAGGCGGCGGCATCCGTCGGCAGCCGCACCGGCACCGAGGACGTCATCGCCATGATCGACGCCGCGCTCGCTCGCTGACGGGCGCGCCGCACAGCTGTCCTTCACGGCACCCGACCTAGACTTGTCGGGCCATGATCCGACCCGACCTGAGCCTTCCCATCCCCGACGACATCACCGCCGCGCACTTCATCGGCATCGGCGGCTCCGGCATGTCCGGACTCGCGGGGATGTTCCTCGACCGCGGCATCCGCGTCTCGGGTTCCGACCGTGCCGACAGCCCGGCGCTTCGGGCCCTGGCGGCGCGCGGCGCCACCGTGCACGTCGGTCACGACGCCGCCAACCTCGGCGACGACGTCGACACGGTCGTGCACACCGGTGCGATCTGGCCTGAGAACCCCGAGTTCGTGCTCGCGAAGCAGCGCGGACTGCACGTCATCCACCGCTCGCAGGCGCTGCACTGGCTGATCGGCTCGCGCCGGCTCGTCTCGGTCGCCGGCGCCCACGGCAAGACGACGTCGACCGGCATGATCGTCACGGCGCTGCAGCAGCTGGATGCCGACCCGACGTTCGTCAACGGCGGTGTGATCGCCGATCTCGGCGTCTCGAGCGGCACGGGTGCCGACGAGCTGTTCGTGATCGAGGCCGACGAGTCCGACGGCACGTTCCTGCTCTACGACACGTCGGTCGCCCTCATCACCAACGTCGACCCCGACCACCTCGACCACTGGGCGACCCGCGACGCGTTCTACGAAGGGTTCGCCCGCTTCGGCGACGAGGCGCGCGAGGCGGTCGTGATCTCGTCCGACGACCCTGGCGCGCAGCGCGTGCGGGCCAGGCTGGCGCACCCGAACGTCATCACGTTCGGTGAGCACCCGCAGGCGGATGTCCGGGTCACCGGCATCGTCGCCGAAGGGCCCGTCGCCTTCACGATCACCCACGACGGCGTCTCGGTCGAGGGGCGACTGACGGTCCCCGGCGCCCACAACGCGATCAACGCCGCGGGCGCCGTGGCGGTGCTGCTCACCCTCGGCTACGG
>NZ_JANJFJ010000649.1:0-1383 GCF_024626565.1 Microbacterium sp. zg.Y909 | reverse complement strand
CGAGGTACTCGTCGAGGTTGAGCAGATAGCCCGCTTCGACGTCGCTGCGCACGTTGAAGGTGTCCTCGTAGAACACGTCGGGGGCGGTGTCGGGGGAGCCGAGCGACAGCTGCAGGCGGGTCTTGTACTCGTCGTCGGTCGCGGTGATGGGCTGCAGCTCGACGGTGACCCCTTCGTTCTCGGCTTCGAACTGCTCCTTCGCCTGGGCGAGGAGGGTGTCCAGCGCCGTGAACGAATCGGTCTTCGAGTAGACGACGGTGACGGTGTCGCCGTCGGTGGAATCCCCGCCGTCGGCGGAGCACCCGCCGAGCACGAGGGCGAGTGCGACGCAGGCGGTGGCGGCGGTGACGGTCGGCAATGCCCTCATGGTGCTGCTCCTTTGCTGGGCCCCGGGGTAGGCAGAGGCGGCTGGCGCCTCGCGGCATTAAGTCAATCGAATGGACTTAAAGGATGTCAAGCGGGGAAGGTGTCAATTGCGCAACAGTGAGGTCGGCCGCGGCGTCAGCACCTCATCGAGGATGAGGCATGCCGCTCCGATCGCGCCCACGTCGTCGCCCAGCGCCGTCCCGACCACCGTGACGTCGTGAAGGCCCCGGGCGACCCGCAGGCCTTCCAGCGCCTCCGCCACCTGGGGATCGAACCAGGGGGCCAGCCGCGACCACAGCGGACCGCCGAGCACGACGCGGTCGACATCCAGCAGGTTACAGACCACCGACAGTGCGCGGGCGACCCGGTGCGCGGCGCGGTCGAGCAGCAGACCGGCGAGGGGATCGCCGGCGCCTGCGCGGCCGACGAGCGCCGAGAAGGCGTGGTCGATGGTGACCGGGTCATCCGACGTGCGGCCGGAGGGGAGGATGCCGAGCTCCTCGGCCTCGGCCACGAGGGCCGCCGGCGTGCAACTCACGGCCACGCAGCCGCGCAGGCCGCACGCGCAGGGTGCACCGGTCGGGTCGGTGACGATGTGGCCGATCTCGCCGGCGTTGCCCGAGCCGCCGCGCACCACGTCATCGGGGAGCATCAACCCCACGCCGAGGCCCGTGCCGAGGTAGAGGAACGCGAAGCTGCCGGTGGTGTCGGTCGAGACCCAGCGCTCGGCGACGGCCGCGGCGGTGACATCCTTGTCGAGCACGACCGCAAAGCCGGTCGCCCGCGCGATCGCGTCACGCAGCGTCACCCGGTGCCAGCCGCCGAGGTTCGGCGGGTCGACCACGACTCCCCGCCCGGCGTCGATGGGTCCGGGGGCGGCGATCCCGACCCCCACGATGCGGGTGCGGTCCACGCCGGTGGCATCCACCAGTCGCTCGAGCTCCCTGGTGATCAGCCGCACGGTGTGCTCGGGGTCGTTGGCGTCGGGGGTGGGGTGATGGTGACGGGCGACGACTT
>NZ_JANJFJ010000648.1:0-489 GCF_024626565.1 Microbacterium sp. zg.Y909 | reverse complement strand
CCAGCCCAGGCGCGGTCGACGTACGCCGAACCCGGGATGCCCTGGTTCATGTACTGCGTGTAGACGAACACCGGCAGCGACGCCATGCGGCCTTCGAAGAGGTTGTAGTTCATCGACGTGGCCATGCCGGCGGTGATGAGCAGCGGTGCAGTCTCGCCGATCACGCGGGAGATCGACAGCATGATGCCGGTCGTGATTCCCGCGATGGAGGTGGGGAGCACCACCTTGACGATGGTCAGCCACTTCGGCACGCCCAGCGCGTAGGCCGCCTCGCGCAGTTCGTTGGGGACGAGGCGCAGCATCTCCTCGGTCGAGCGGACGACGACCGGGATCATCAGCACCGACAGCGCCACCGCGCCCATGATGCCCATCCGCACGCCCGGACCGAAGAACAGTGCGAAGAGGGCGAACGCGAACAGGCCGGCGACGATCGAGGGGATGCCGGTCATGACGTCCACGAGGAACGTGATGCCCCGGGCGAGACGCTTC
>NZ_JANJFJ010000647.1:0-906 GCF_024626565.1 Microbacterium sp. zg.Y909 | reverse complement strand
CGGAATCGAGATGGCCGCCGCCGCGAGGGTGATCAGGAGTGTGCCCACGATGGCGTGCAGCGCGCCGCCGCCCTCGCCGACGACGTTGCGCATCGAGTGGGTGAAGAACTCCGCAGACAGTCCGGCCACGCCGTTGGTGACCACCGTGATCGCCACCGACACCAGCGGCACCATCGCGACGAGGAAAGCCGCCGTCACCACGCCGGTGACCAGGCGGTCCTTGCCCTTTCGAGCGCCCTCGATGACGGTCGAGATCGTGGTGCTGAGTGCGAGGTACACCAGTGCCGAGACGATGGCCCAGCCGGCGACGTTGAAGGCGGAGTCGCCCGCGAGGGCGATGACGGCGAACAGCAGTGCGACGCCGGCGGCGGATCCGGCGAGCATCGCCCAGGGCGCCCAGCGCGGCAGGCGGCCGCTGGTCAGGCGCAGTGAGGCGGGCGCCGGTGCCGGGGACGGCGCCGACGAGGGAGCGGGGGAGGTGGTGACGGTCATCAGTTGGCCCCCGAGAATTCCTTGCGGCGGTTGACGACCCAGCGCGCCAGCGCGTTGACGGCGAACGTGACCACGAAGAGGATCAGGCCGGTCGCGATGAGCACGTTGACGTTGGTGCCATACGACTCGGGGAAGGTGAGGGCGATGTTGGCAGGGATGGTGCTGGGGTTCGACGGGGTGAACAGGCGGAAGGTCACCACGCCCGTGGCCGAGAGGACCATCGCCACGGCCATCGTCTCTCCGAGCGCGCGGCCGAGACCGAGCATGGATGCCGAGACGATGCCGGAGCGACCGAACGGGAAGACGGCCATGCGGATCATCTCCCAGCGGGTCGCGCCCAGGGCCAGCGCTGCCTCTTCGTGCAGACGCGGGGTCTGCAGGAAGATCTCGCGGCAGATCGCGGTGATGATCGGA
>NZ_JANJFJ010000646.1:0-1400 GCF_024626565.1 Microbacterium sp. zg.Y909 | reverse complement strand
TTCACCGTCGGGTACTGACCCGGGGTCTCAGACCAGGTCGCGCCAGTCGATGGCGTCTTCTTCTTCGGTGGTGGCGGGGATCGCCTCGGTCTGCGCCATCATCGCAAGTGACAGGGTCTCGGTCTGCGGGCCGACGACCGTCGCCTCGTCGCGGCGGTGGCGCAGCACGTTCTCGATGTAGCTCGTGAGCGTCTCGGCCAGCGGCACCGAGCGTCCGCGCGCCTGCGACATGTACCAGCGGTGCTCGAGCACCTGGTGGAAGACCTCTGCCGGCTCGAGCTTCGCGCGCAGGTCCCAGGGGATGGCCTTCACGACCGGCTCGAAGACGCGCGTGAGCCATTCGTGGGCGACCATGTCTTCGTCCGACCCCAGCCGTGAGACTCGGGCGGCGAACTCGTCGAGGTCGTTGAGCAGCCGGCGCGCCTGGTTCTCTTCGACGTCGAGTCCCGTCAGCCGCAAGAGGCGTCGCTGGTGGTGCCCGGCATCCACGACCTTCGGCTGGATCGACACGCGGGTGCCGTCGGAGGTGGACTCGATCGACATCTCGCCGATGTCGAAGCCGAGGTCGTTGAGCCGCTTGACGCGTTCGGTGATGCGCCACGACTCGTTGGCGGAGAACGTCTCGCGGTCCGTCAGTGCGCCCCACAGCGAGTGGTAGGACGAGACGATGCCGTCGGCGATGGCGACGGCATCCACCCCGCCCTCGAGCCGGCCGCCGGCTTCGAGGTCCATGATCTCGCCGGCGATGTTCGTGCGCGCGACGTCGAGGTCGTGCTCGCGCTGGCCGCGGGTCAGGCCCGACTCGTGCAGCTCGCCGGTCTCGGCGTCGACGAGGTAGGCGGCGAACGCGCCGGCATCGCGCCGGAACAGGGTGTTCGACAGCGACACGTCGCCCCAGAAGAACCCGACGTTGTGCAGACGCACGAGCAGCACCGCGAGGGCGTCGACGAGGCGGGATGCCGTGTCAGGCCGCAGCACCTGGGTGAACAGGGCCCGGTAGGGGAGGGAGAACTTGAGGTGCGCCGTGACGAGCGCGGCCGGCAGCGGGTCACCGTCGTCGTCGGTGCGGCCGGCGATGACAGCCACCCGGCTGACGCAGGGCACGTCGAGACGGGCGAGGTTGCCGAGCATCTCGTACTCACGCCGGGCCATCTGCTCGGTGGTCTCCTTGATGGCGACCACGCGGTTGGAGAGGTTCGCGAATCGCACCAGGTGGCGCGACAGACCCTTCGGGAGGAACACGATGTGGTGTGTGGGCCACTCTGCGAGAGAAGTGGACCAGGGGAGTGTCAAGAGGCCGGGGTCGACCGAACTCGCGGTGATGCTGAGGGCTGAAGACACGGGAACTCCTGGCGGAAACGACACGGCGCGGGTAGCCCCAAGGCTACCCGCGCCGCGCG
>NZ_JANJFJ010000645.1:0-1421 GCF_024626565.1 Microbacterium sp. zg.Y909 | reverse complement strand
GTGACCGAGCCCACGATCATCTACACGTACACCGACGAGGCGCCGGCGCTGGCGACGGCATCGTTCCTGCCCATCGTGCAGGCCTACACCGGTCAGGCCGGGGTGTCCGTCGAGACGCGGGACATCTCGCTGGCGGGCCGCGTGCTCGCCGCCTTCCCCCAGCGGCTGACGCCGCAGCAGCAGGTCGGTGACGCGCTGGCCGAGCTCGGAGGTCTCGCGACCCTGCCCGAGGCCAACATCATCAAGCTGCCGAACATCTCGGCATCCATCCCGCAGCTGAAGGCCGCCATCGCCGAGCTGCAGGCCGCCGGCTACGACATCCCGGACTACCCCGACGAGCCGACCACGCTCGAGCAGAAGGACATCCGCGCCCGCTACGACCGCATCAAGGGCTCCGCGGTCAACCCGGTGCTGCGTGAGGGCAACAGCGACCGCCGCGCGCCGCTGGCGGTGAAGAACTACGCCCGCAAGCACCCGCACCGCAACAAGCCGTTCGCCGAAGGATCCAAGACCCGCGTCGCCACCCTCGGGCACGACGACTTCAAGGCCAACGAGACCTCGGTCGTGATCGCCGCCGACGACGTGCTGACGATCCAGCACGTGGCATCCGACGGCACCGTCACTCCGCTCAAGGAGGGCCTGAAGGTCCTTCCGGGCGAGATCGTGGATGCCACGTTCCTCTCGGCCGCGGCCCTGGACGCGTTCCTCGCCGAGACGCTGCGCGCCGCCGAGGCGGACGACGTGCTGTACTCGGTGCACCTGAAGGCCACGATGATGAAGGTCAGCGACCCCATCATCTTCGGCCACGTCGTGCGCGCCTACTTCGCCGACGTGTTCGCGAAGTACGGCGACCGCATCGCCGCCGCCGGACTCACCCCGAACGACGGCCTCGGCGGCATCCTGTCGGGCCTGAAGGACGTCGAGGGCGGCGAGGAGATCATCGCGGCCTTCACCGACGCGATGGCAGGCGGACCCCGCCTGTCGTACGTCAACTCGGACAAGGGCATCACGAACCTGCACGTGCCGTCGGATGTCATCGTGGATGCCTCCATGCCGGCGCTCGTGCGCAACGGCGGCAAGCTGTGGGGCGCCGATGGCGGCGAGGACGACACCATCGCGGTCATCCCGGACTCCTCGTACGCCGGGGTCTACCAGACCGTCATCGACGACGTCATCGCGCACGGTCCGCTGGACCCGGCCACGATCGGCAGCGTTCCCAACGTCGGCCTCATGGCGCAGGCGGCTGAGGAGTACGGCAGCCACGACAAGACGTTCGAGATCGCCTCCGAGGGCGTCGTGCAGGTGCGGAACTCCGCCGGAGACGTGCTGCTCGAGCACGCCGTCGCCCCCGGTGACATCTGGCGTGCGACGCAGACCAAGGACATCGCCGTGCGCGACTGGGTGAAGCTCGCCGTCACCCG
>NZ_JANJFJ010000644.1:0-1432 GCF_024626565.1 Microbacterium sp. zg.Y909 | reverse complement strand
CGCATGTCGATCAGCTGCGCGTTCGAGCGCGCCGTGAGCAGAGCCGCCTCGTTCAGCACGTTCGCGAGGTCGGCACCGGTGAATCCGGGCGTCTTGCGCGCGACGACCTCGAGGTCGACGGAGTCGGCGAGGGGCTTGCCGCGGCCGTGCACCTCGAGGATCTTGAGGCGACCTTTGAGGTCGGGGGCGTCCACGCCGATCTGGCGGTCGAATCGACCCGGACGCAGCAGTGCGGGGTCGAGGATGTCGGGGCGGTTCGTTGCCGCGATGACGATGACATTCGCCTTCGGGTCGAAGCCGTCCATCTCGACGAGCATCTGGTTGAGCGTCTGCTCGCGCTCGTCGTGACCGCCGCCCATGCCGGCGCCGCGGTGGCGGCCGACGGCGTCGATCTCGTCGATGAAGATGATGGCCGGGGCGTTCTCCTTGGCCTGGTTGAAGAGGTCGCGCACGCGGCTGGCGCCCACGCCGACGAACATCTCGACGAAGTCCGAGCCCGAGATGGAGTAGAACGGCACCCCCGCCTCGCCGGCCACGGCACGGGCGAGCAGCGTCTTTCCGGTTCCGGGAGGGCCGTACAGCAGCACGCCCTTCGGGATGCGGGCGCCCACGGCCTGGAAACGGGAGGGGTCCTTCAGGAAGTCCTTGATCTCGTGCAGCTCTTCGATCGCCTCGTCGGCGCCGGCGACGTCCTGGAAGGTGACGGTGGGCGTCTCCTTGGTCACGAGCTTCGCGCGGGACTTGCCGAACTGCATGACCTTGCCGCCGCCGCCCTGCGCAGACGACATCAGGAACCAGAACAGCAGACCCAGCAGCAGGATAGGCAGAAGCAGCGAGAGGACCCCGTCGAACCAGGTCGCGCGCGGCACGGCGTCGTCGAAGCCGTCCTTCGGCTCGGCCGCGTTGACGGCGCTGACAACCTCGTCGGCCCGAGCCTCGACGTAGTAGAACTGCACCTCGGTGGCGCCCTCGTAGGGCTTCGAGAGCGTCATGTCCACGCGCTGGTCGCCGTCGGTGTTCAACACCTCGGTCACGGTGCCGCCGTCGAGCAGTTCGAGGCCCTCTTGGGTGGAGATCTGCTTGGCTGCGCCCAGGTTGGAGATGAGCGAGAAGCCGACCATGAGCAGCACGCCGATGAGCAGGATGTAGATCAGCGGGTTGCGAGCGATCTTCTTGAAGTTCATGGTGCGGGTCGACGCCCGGTCCCTTTCGACGGAGAGCAGCCCGCTCACGGGACGGGCGACAGTGCCCCAGGTTATCGCGGCACAGCCGGGGAACGACTGTGCATTCGCCCAGGGCTTAAACCGCCCGCGGCTCAGGCGTAGACGTGCGGGGCGAGCACCGCGACGTCGCGCAGGTTGCGGTAGCGCTCGGCGTAGTCGAGGCCATAGCCGACGACGAACTCGTTCGGGATGTCGAAGCCCACGTACTT
>NZ_JANJFJ010000643.1:0-1433 GCF_024626565.1 Microbacterium sp. zg.Y909 | reverse complement strand
TACCTGCTGGACATGGCGCCGAAGGACCTCGAGAAGGTCATCTACTTCGCCGCCTACATGGTCATCTCGGTCGACGAGGACGCGCGTCACCGCGACCTGCCGACGCACGAGTCGAACCTGCGCCTGGAGATGAAGAACCTCGGCGACCGCCGCGACTCCCGTGTCGCCGCCCGCCTGGCGAAGCTGGAAGAGGAGCTCGCCGCTCTGGAAGCAGAGGGCGCGAAGGCCGACCAGAAGAAGAAGGTCAAGGATGCCGCCGAGAAGGAGATGGCATCCATCCGCAAGAACTTCGACGAGCAGATCTCGAAGCTCGAGCGGGTCTGGGAGGAGTTCCGCACCCTCGAGGTCGGAAACCTGAAGCAGGAAGACGACGTCTTCTACGAGCTGCAGGACCGCTTCGGCCAGTACTTCGAGGCGCACATGGGCGCAGAGTCCATCAAGCGTCGCCTGGAGGAGTTCGACCTGGCCGCTGAGGCCGAGAACCTGCACCTGCAGATCTCCGAGGGCAAGGGTCAGCGCAAGATCCGCGCGATCAAGCGCCTGAAGGTCGTCAACTCGTTCCTGTCGACGGGCATGAGCCCGGCCGCCATGGTGCTCGACGTCGTCCCGGTGATCCCGCCGGAGCTGCGCCCGATGGTGCAGCTGGACGGTGGCCGCTTCGCGACCAGCGACCTGAACGACCTGTACCGCCGCGTGATCAACCGCAACAACCGCCTGCGTCGCCTGATCGATCTCGGTGCCCCCGACATCATCGTCAACAACGAGAAGCGCATGCTGCAGGAGGCCGTCGACGCGCTGTTCGACAACGGCCGCCGCGGTCGTCCCGTCACCGGTACCGGCAACCGTGCGCTGAAGTCGCTGTCCGACATGCTCAAGGGCAAGCAGGGCCGGTTCCGTCAGAACCTGCTCGGCAAGCGCGTGGACTACTCGGGCCGTTCGGTCATCATCGTCGGACCCCAGCTCAAGCTGCACCAGTGCGGTCTTCCCAAGCAGATGGCGCTGGAGCTGTTCAAGCCGTTCGTCATCAAGCGCCTGATCGACCTGGGTCACTCGCAGAACATCAAGGCCGCCAAGCGCGCCGTCGAGCGCACCCGTCCCGAGGTCTGGGACGTGCTCGAGGAGATCATCCGCGAGCGCCCCGTGCTGCTCAACCGTGCGCCGACGCTTCACCGCCTCGGCATCCAGGCATTCGAGCCGCAGCTCGTCGAGGGCAAGGCCATCCAGCTCCACCCGCTGGTGTGTGCCGCGTTCAACGCCGACTTCGACGGTGACCAGATGGCCGTGCACCTGCCGCTGTCGGTCGAGGCCCAGGCCGAGGCCCGCATCCTGATGCTGGCGTCGAACAACATCCTGAAGCCGTCCGACGGCCGCCCGGTGACCCTGCCCTCGCAGGACATGATCATCGGCCTCCACCACCTGACCACGGTCAAGGA